>JBBQTJ010000163.1:0-7722 GCA_038213315.1 Planctomycetota bacterium | reverse complement strand
ACATCGCCCAATTGGGCGGCCAGATCAAGCAGGCGGGCGGCACTGCTGACGCCGTGGCGCGCAACTTCCTGCCCTTGGGCCGCGAGATCCTCAAGCCCAACCCCTACAACGCGCCCAAATACCTCGACGAGATCGATCCCTCGTTGGACACGCCCGGATTACGTCAGCGCCTCGCGGAGGGCCCCTGGCGGGAAACCCTGACCGATGGCATGCGCGGCGGCTGGAAGCAGGACCTGCAGGACTATTACGGCATCTCCACCGCCTTCTTCACCAGCCGCCTGGCCTGCAACATGACCCTGCTGAAGCAGGCCACCGGCCGGGATGAACCGCCGAGAACCCTGGGCGAAATGCTTGTCGCCTGCGAGCGCCTGCGTGCCTGGGGCAAGGAGCAAGGTAAAACCATCGATCCCATCGCGAGCGCCTCGTACCATCCCGGCATGTTCTTCGGCTCCTTCGCGTCGGGTTTCTTATACCGTCTGCAGGACCGCCTCGACCGTAACTTGGATGGCCAGGTCACCTCTATGGAATCCTGGGCCGCCCTGCAGGACGGCCTGGTGAAACTGGATGAACCGATGATCGCGGCCTACTATGCGCTCTGCCTGAAAATCGTCGCCCAGTTCAATCCCAACTACACCGCCATGGACCGGGACCAGGCCCTGGCCGCCTTCGTCGCCGGGCGCTCGGCTTTTCTGGCAGCGGCCAGCTGGGACGCCGGCTCGATCGCCAGCGCCTGTAAAAACCGGGTCGACTACCGACTGATGACCTTCCCGCTGCCTGCTGCCGATGAACCCGAGGCCTTCGGAGAACTGGGCACCGTCTATGGCCAATCCATCGGCTTCAGTGAAGCTTCCGGCTCTGGCGGTGCCACCTTCGGCGTCACCAAGACAGCAGAATACCCGGATATCGCCCTGGATTTCCTGCGTTTCCTGTCGAGTCATAAATACAACCAGCGCTTCGCCATCCGCAACGGTTGGCTGCCCATCACGGTTGGCAGCCTGCCGGCCGACCACATGCGCGTCTACATGCCCAATCCCTATGGCGTAAACTCAGGCTTCAATGCTGACAACGGTGGCGACCTGGAGATATTCATGGAAGGCAAGCGACGGCTCTTCCTCAATAGCGAGATTCCCTACCAGGTCGTGGTCGACACGGTGACCGCGAAGTTGAATGATCCAGGCATCGGCGTGGACAACCTGTGGCTGAGCAGCTACACCGGCATCCGCGGTGAAGAGCGCTCTATCGAGCGCACCATCGCGGTGCAGTCCTGGCGCGAACTGGTGGGCAAGGGCCAACCGGATACACCCGACCGGGTGCGCGAGATCCTGGTCGACCAGACCCTCCGCAACCATGGCAACGGGGTGAAGTTGGAATTCAGCCAGCGCAATCCTAACCGCAGTTTTCCGCCGGAAGGCAAATGAACCAGCCGCCCGTCACCCTCACCGCTGGCGCCCGCTGGCGTAACCGGCTCTTCCACCGCGCCAGCCTGTGGTCGATGCTGTACCTGCTGATGATGCCGACGGTGGTCGGTTTGATCGTCTTCACCTACTTCCCAAATCTGGAGACGATCAAGTACGCCTTCTATAAGTGGGACGGATCCCTGACAGAGGAATTCACTGGGCTGACCAACTTCATCTATGCCTTCACCAAGGATCCACGCTTCTGGAGCGGCTTTGGACTGGTGGGTATCTTCCTGCTGGCAAACCTGATCAAGATGTGGCCGTCGATCTTTGTGGCCATCGCCCTGCACCGCCTGAAAAACACCAAGTGGCAGTACGTGTACCGGGTGCTGTTCGTGTTGCCGATGGTCATCCCCGGCATGGTCATGCTGCTGATCTGGAAGGCGTTCTATACCGAGGGCCTGCTCAACCAGATGCTGACCGTGACCGGCGGCATGGCGGTGCTGCGTACCCTCGACAGCGGCGACTATGGCCTGCCGGCCTTGGCCGGCTTCTTCCAGTCCACCGTCTATGCCTGGAATGGCGACAACTGGCTGCTCAGCATCCTGACCAAGCCGGTGCTGCTGCTCAAGGCCGGCTTCGGCTCGTGGTGGGGCATGGCCCTGTGGGGCGCCGCCCTGCTGGTCTGCGCCAAGGGCCTGCCATCCCTGAAAAAACGCTGGCTGCTGGCCTGCATGGTCGGCATCACTGGCATGTTCGTCTGGGGATCCTTGCACTTCATCCCGCTGGTCGCCATGGCGGTGATCCTGCCCGAATGGCTGATATCCAAGGACCGCCACGAGGCCCAGGCGCGCATCGCCTGGATCGCCTGGGGCGCCATGCTGGGTGCGGCGCTGCTGATCATCCTCACCGAGGTCTGGGTCACCCCCACCCAGGCCTTCAAAGAAGGCAACCCGCCCTGGCTGGGCCATAGCAAGCTGGTGATCCCGGCCATCGTCTTCTGGGGCTTCCCCTGGGTCGGCACCGTCGGCGTGCTGATCTATCTGGCCGGCCTGCAGAACATCTCACAGGAGGTTTACGAGGCTGCCGATCTGGATGGGGTCTCGTCCCTGGGCAAGGTCTTCCGCATCGAACTGCCGCTGATCCTCACTCAGGTGCGCATCAACCTGATCTTCATGACCATCGGCACCTTGGGCGACTTCGGCATGATCCTGATCCTGCTCGGCCCCTCTGGCGGACCTGACAACGTGGGCATGGTGCCCGGACTCTACATGTACAACAAGGCCTTCATCCAGGGCGAGATGGGCTATGCCTGCACCCTGGCGATGGTGATGTTCCTGATCACCCTGGCGCTGACCTTCATGTATCAGCGCTTCGTGAAGGTGGAGAAATAACATGGCCCTCGGCGCCCAGCAGCGCAGCCACGAGCTGCTCAAGCATGCGATCCTCTGGTTCGTACTCGCCTTCGCCTTCCTGCCCATGTACCTGGCGGTGGTGATCAGTTTCAAATCCAATGAACAGTTCGCGGTGAACCGCTGGTTTTTCGACCATCCCTCGACCTGGCAGTGGCAGAACTGGCTGGCTGGCTGGGACGCGGTGAAGGACAGCATCGCCAACTCCATCGTGGTCAGCATGGGCGCGGTGACCTTGTGCCTGTGCATCGCCATCCCCACGTCCTATGTGCTGGCACGCTACCGTTTCCCCGGTCGTGAACTGGTCTATTACGGCCTGATCATCACCATGTTCCTGCCCGGCGGCGCCGCCGCCCTGGTGACCACCTTCAAGCTGATCTCCAACCTGGGCATGCTCAACAACCTGGGGGCCCTGATCCTGCTGGGGGGCCTGGGCGGGCAGGTGGTGTGCGTCTTCATCCTGCGCCAGTTCATCGAAGACATCCCTAAAGAGCTTTTCGAGTCCGCCCAGATCGACGGCGCCGGCCACCTCCGGCAGATGTGGACCATCGTGGTGCCCTTGTCCGGGCCGATCGTCGGCACCCTGGCGATCATGAACTTCATCGGTGTGTGGAACGACCTGATGATGCCCCTGCTGCTGCTGCGCGACGCCGAGCTGCTTACCGTGCCGGTGGGCCTGCTACGTCTGGATGGCGAGTACGTGAAGAAGTATGGGGAACTGATGGCTGGCTACACCATCAGCGCCATCCCACTGGTCGTGCTGTTCCTGTTCACGATGCGCATGTTCGTGAAGGGGCTGACGGCGGGGGCGGTGAAAGGCTGATGCGGGTTATGGTTGATGGGTTATGGGGTATGGGGAAAGGCCGATGCTGGTTATAATTATGGGGGATGGTGCGAGGTGACTTCGCGACATCCCCGTAGCCTGCTGGACTATGCGCGTTCAGCGTTGCCGTCCGGCTGTCCACCATAACCCATCCGCCATAATCCGCCCCGCTACAACACCAACGCCAGCACATACGCCACCGGCGTCGCCAGCACCAGCGCGTCGAACAGGTCGAGAAAACCGCCGAAGCCGGGCACGCCAGTGCCGCTGTCCTTGACCGCGGCATCTCGCTTCATCGCGCTTTCGGCCAGATCACCGGCCACGCCCAGGGGGCCCAGGACCAGGCCCCAGACCAGGGGCTGCCACCAGCCGGGAAACGGCGGATGGGGAAAGACGGCGGCCAGCACGGCACTGAACAGATAGGCCCCGCCAATCGCCCCCAGGAAGCTCCAGGCAAAACCCTCCCAGGTCTTTCCCGGGCTGATGCTGGGCACCATCTTGTGCCGGCCGGTGAGCTTGCCGCCGGTGAAAGCTGCTACATCACCCAGTTTCACCGTGGCCACCAGCAAGAGCAGTAATTGGGTGCCGCGGCCGGGGTTGCCCGGCTCCCCCAGCCAGGCAAGGCGCAGCAGCAGCTGGAACATCATGCCCACGTACAGCATGCCCAGCATGGTCGCGCCCACGTTATGGAAGAAACGCGTGGTGCCGTGCCAGATCATCTGCGCCACCACCACCCAGATGAAGCCCAGGGCCAGCAGCAGGGCCGTCACCGGCTGCCGGGCCAAATGGCCCTCGGCGATTTTCCAGCCATCGTGCAGGGCATTGGCCTGGGCCGCGCCGGCCAAGTGACCGGCGATGACCAGGGCCGCACTGACCACGATCATGGGCAGCGGCTGGACCTCGGCGGCATGGACCCGGGCCAGGCGAGCGAACTCGCGGCAGCCCAACAGGGCACCGCCAAAGGCCAGGGTCAGGGCGCCCCAGTGCCAGCCGCCATAGGCATCACCTACCAGCATGACGATGATCCCCAGGGCCATGATGGGACCGAAGATGAGACGGCTGCGCAGCTCCCGTTGCATGGGACGGGGTCTTAGATTGCGGGGGCGGGGCCGCCACTACCAATGGGGCCTTGGCAATCCGGCATCGGGCGGACCTGCCTTGCCCCGGTGGGGCTCGTCCTAGCATCTGCTCCCCCAACCGGACCACGCCATGGCCACCATTCTCCCCGACGACGGCCTTACCTTTGACGACCTGCTGCTGGTGCCTAATGCCAGCGACGTGGTCCCCAAGGAGGTCGACGTCGGCACCCAGCTGACCCGCCGCATCCGGCTGAATGTACCCTTGCTGTCCAGCGCCATGGACACGGTGACCGAGGCCAAGCTGGCCATCGCCCTCGCCCAGATGGGCGGCATGGGGATCATTCACAAGAACCTGTCGATCGCCGACCAGGCGTTTGAGGTCGAGAAGGTCAAGCGCAGCGAGAACGGCGTCATCACCGACCCGGTCACCCTGCCCGCTTCCGCGACCGTCAAAGATGCCATCGACGGCATGGAGAAGCACCACATCTCGGGCTTCCCGGTGATCGCCGACGGCAAGGTGGTGGGCATCGTCACCCGCCGCGACCTGAAGTACCATCGCAAGCCGGCCACCCCCATCACCGAGGTGATGAGCAAGGATCTGGTTACCGCGCCGGCCAAGATCGATTTGCGCAAAGCCAAAGAGATCCTCTACAAGGCCAAGGTCGAGAAGCTGATCCTGCTCGACTCCAAGGGCCGCCTTGCCGGGCTGATCACCATCAAGGACCTGGAACGTCAGGAACAGCATCCCCATGCCTGCAAGGATGCGCGTGGACGCTTGCGCGTGGGCGCCGCCACCGGCGTGGGCGATGCCGAGCGCGTCGCCGCCCTGGTGCGCGCCGGCGTGGATGTGATCGTCGTCGACAGCGCCCACGGCCATTCGAAAAACGTGCTGGAGACCGTGCGGCAGATCAAGAAGACGCACGACATCGACGTCATCGCCGGCAACGTCGCCACCGAAGCCGCCGCCCGCGACCTGATCAAGGCCGGCGCCGACGCGGTGAAAGTGGGCATCGGGCCGGGCTCGATCTGCACCACGCGCGTAGTCGCTGGCGTCGGCGTACCGCAAATCACCGCGATCATGAATGCCTGCCGCGCCGCTCACAAAGCCGGCATACCGGTGATCGCCGATGGTGGCATCAAGTATTCGGGCGACCTGGCCAAGGCCCTCGCGGTCGGTGCCAACGTGGCGATGCTGGGGTCGATCCTCGCCGGCTGTGATGAAGCGCCGGGCGAGATGATCATCTACCAGGGCCGGCAGTTCAAATCCTACCGCGGCATGGGCTCAATCGGCGCCATGCAGCAGGGCAGCGCCGACCGCTATTTCCAGGACGGCGAGCGCAGTCCCGACAAGCTGGTGGCCGAAGGCATCGAAGGCATGGTGCCCAGCAAGGGCCCCCTCTCGGCGGTGGTCTTCCAGATGGTCGGCGGCCTGAAAGCCGCTTTGGGCTACTGCGGCGCCAAGGACATCCCCACCCTGCAGAAGGTCGCCGTCTTGCAGCGCATGACCGGCGCCGGCCTGCGCGAATCCCACCCGCATGACGTGAAGATCACCAAGGAAGCGCCGAATTACCGGCCGGAATGAACACCGTGAACCACGATCAGATCGTCATCATCGACTTCGGCTCGCAGGTCACGCAGTTGATCGCGCGGCGGGTGCGCGAAGCCAACGTGTACTGCGAGATCCTCTCGTGCCGCGCCCCGCTCGAGACCATCAAGCGGCCCGGCCTGAAGGGCGTGATCCTGTCCGGCGGCCCGGCCTCGGTGTATGCGCCCGGCGCGCCCCAGGTCGATCCTGGGGTGTATACCCTGGGCGTGCCGGTGCTGGGCATCTGCTACGGCATGCAGGCCACCGCCCAGGCGACCGGCGGACGGGTGATCAAGGCCGACCAGCGCGAGTTCGGCCGCACCGAAATCTTCGCCGACACCACCAGCGAACTGTTCGCCGACCTGCCTGGCGAACAGACCGTGTGGATGTCGCACGGCGACCGCATCGATGCCATCCCCGGGGCCCAGGTCATCGCCCGCTCGGCGAATTGCCCCCTGGCGGCGGTGCACGTCGCCGCGCTCAATTTCTGGGGCGTGCAGTTCCACCCTGAGGTGGCGCACACCGTGCACGGCGCGCTGATGCTGCGCAATTTCCTGCGGCGCATCTGCGCCTGCCGGGGTGACTGGCAGATGGGCAGCTTCGTCGCCGAAGAGATCGCCAGGATCCGCGCCCAGGTGGGCAGCGACCGGGTCATCCTCGGGCTCTCTGGCGGCGTCGATTCCAGCGTCGCGGCGGTGCTGCTGCATCAGGCCATCGGCAAGCAGTTGACCTGCATCTTCGTCAACAATGGCGTGCTGCGTCAGGGCGAAGCCGATGGCGTGCGCAAACTCTTCGCCGAAGGCGTGGGCATCGATCTGGACTATGTCGACGCCACTGACCGCTTCCTGGATGCCCTGGCCGGAGTCAGCGACCCCGAGCGCAAACGCAAGATCATCGGCAAGCTCTTCATCGACGTGTTCAAGGACGAGGCCCAGCGCCTGAAAGCAAAGGACGGCGGTCACGTCCGCTTTCTCGCCCAGGGCACCCTGTATCCGGACGTGATCGAATCGATCAGCGTGCACGGCGGCCCCGCCAGTGTGATCAAGAGCCACCACAATGTCGGCGGCCTGCCCGCCGACCTGGGCCTGGGCCTAGTCGAGCCCTTCCGCTTCCTGTTCAAGGACGAGGTCCGCGCCATCGGCACGCACCTGGGTCTGCCCGACAGCGTGGTCTGGCGCCAACCCTTCCCCGGTCCCGGTCTGGCCGTGCGCATCCTCGGTGAAGTCACCCGCGAGCGTGTCCGCGTGCTGCAAGCCGCCGACGCCATCGTCCGCGCCGAGATCGCCGCCGCCGGCCTTGAACGCGCGCTGTGGCAGACCTTCGCCGTGCTCCTGCCGGTCAAATCCGTCGGCGTCATGGGCGACGAACGCACCTACGAAGACACCTGCGCCGTCCGCGCCGTCACCAGCAGCGACGGCATGACCGC
>JBBQTJ010000162.1:0-7741 GCA_038213315.1 Planctomycetota bacterium | reverse complement strand
GGCGAGCTGGAGCTCGCCTCTCCCAGGTGATCTCGCCGCGCATCTCGCCGCGCATCTCGCGCGGGATGCTCATGGATACGCCCACACGCCGGCGACGGGGGCGGTGGTGACGCGGGTGACGTTGGGGAGGGTGATGGGGATGCGGTCTTGGCAGAGGGTGCCGAGCAGGGCCATGGCGGCGGCTTCGCGCAGGTCGATGGGGATGCCGTACTTTGCGGTGGTGGTCACCGGGCGGCCGGCGCGGTGCTTCAATTCCAGCATCAGGGCCTGATTGCGGCAGCCGCCGCCGGCCAGGATCACGCGGCGGGTGTCGCCCAACTGGCGGCAGATGGTGTGGGCGACGGCGGCCACCACGGTGCGCAGCAGGTCGGGGGGCGGCGGGCGGCGGTCGCCCAACTTGGCCAGCCAACCGGCCAGTTCATCGCCGGTGCCCAGACTGCGGCCGGCGCGCTGCTGCTTGTCCAGCAGCGTGGTGAGGGAGGTGAACAAGAGGTCGAGGACCTCGCCCGCCATGGCGGTTTCGCCGTCGTCGTCATATGGCCGGCCCAGGCACAAACGGGCGGCAGCGTCCAGCAGTTGGTTGCAGGCACACACGTCCCGTCCGGCGATGCCATCCAAGGTCAGGCCGCTGGGCAGGATGGTCAGATTGCAGAAGCCGCCCAGATTCACCACCGTGCGGGCTTCGTCCACTTGGCGGAACAACAGGTGGTCGGCCAAGGGCGTGATCGGCGCACCCTGACCTCCAGCGGCCAGATCAGCGGCGCGCAGATCGCAGACCACCGGTACGCCCACCGCGTGGGCCAGCAGTGCGGGATTGAAGAGTTGCCAGGACACCGGCGGGGCGTGGAACACGGTCTGCCCATGCACGGCGATGAGGTCGACCTCGTGCTCATCCACGAGCGGCTGCAATGCGGTGGCATGCAGCAGGCTGAAATCCCGCGCCAGCGTGGCGATTTCGCGCGCGGTCATCAGCTGCTGATCAGCCAGTCGGCGCAGCTCGTCGCCGATGGCGCCCAGCGGAGCGATGACCTGGTCAAGCAGGGTCGCCTTCAGGGCTAGGCCCTTGCCCTCGATACGCAGCAGACAGGCATCCAATCCATCCAGCGAGGTGCCGGTCATTACCCCGATCACCAGGCGTGGACCATCCGGATCGGGGATCCGTTGACGTCGCACGCGCGGGGCGTCCTCGACGGGCGGGGCCCGGCGGGCGACCTTGGGGCTGGCTTGGTCGCGACGGCCGAGGGAGATCTTCATGGCAGCTCAATGGCGGAGTAACGGGCGATGCTGTCCTCAAGCCCGCCTGGCCGGCATCGGGCGAGCCAGGTCTGTCGATACCGGTGCACAATGGCATCCTGGCGCTGCCGCAGCCGCACCGCGAAGGCGGGATCGCGGTGCATGGCCCGTCGCCAGCCGGCCCGGGCGGCGGCCAGATAGGCTTCATTGGCCGCCAGCATGAGTTCTTCGCCGATGAGCCGATCCACATGGGGCATGAAGCTCAGGCACGCCGGCATCAGCAGGGCCTGGATGCGGTTGATCACCTTCCGCCAGTCGCCGGATTCACCGAGCCAGGGCTCGTCCAGGCCTTTGCTCAGATCGGTGAACAGCGCGGTGGCATTGCGCAGCGGCGTCGGGCCGGCCTGGCGCAGTTCAAGATCCACGTCGCCCAGGGCATCCAACCAGGTCGCCACGCTCAGGCTGGGATCGCCGAAGGCATGCAGGCTGGCGGCGCGCGGGTCGTAGGGGGCAGCGCCCGACCAGGCGCGGTGGCAACCTTCGGCCAGCGCGGCCAAGGTCACCGGCCATTGCTGGCGATGGCCCAGGTCGCCCCAGATGGTGGTCAGATAGCCTTCGGCGCCGGCGGCCAAGCCGTCACGGGCGGCGGCCAGCAGATTGGCCCGGCGCTCGGTGGTGCGACCGGTGATGCTGCGCCAGCACGAGGTGCCGGGACAGACCCAGGCGCTGCGGCCGGCGGCGCGCAGCTGGCGCACCCAACGGGCGAAGGGCGTGTCGCCCTCATAGCCCCAGGCCAATCCCACCAGATCGGCGGGCAGCGCGGCCAGAGCCTCGGGATGCTCCAGCGCAATGTCGGCCCAGAACAGCGGCTGCTTGCCATGGTGCTGGGCCACGGCGCAGATGCGGCTGACCGTCTCCAGGTAGACCGCCGCGCGACCGCGCGTGGCGACCGCCTCGGCGGAACGGCCTTGGCCGATATCGAAGGCCTCGTCGCAGCCGATGTTCACCTGGGGCGAATGGAAATTCGGCAGCAGTTGGCCGAGCAGATCTTCGATCAGCGACAGGCTGCGCGGATCGCCGGGACACAAACTGAAGGGCCCGGTCTTGGTGGCGATGCCGCCGAAGTCCCAAGACTGTCCTGGGGAGATCTCGGCCAGCGGCGTATAGCGCGCATGGCGGAACCAGCGTTCGAGATGGCCCAGGCAGTTTTGGTTGGCGACCAAGGCGATGCCGTGGCGTTGGCAGAGGGCGTCCAGGCGCTGCACCTCATCGGCGGTCAGCGGACTGGCCTGACGCCAGACCTCCTCATGACCGGCGTAGGCGAAGGTGTGCTCCATGTAGAGCTGAAGATGGTTGATCTTCCAGCCCGCCAGGGTCGGGATCAGGGCCTCAAGGCTGGCCATGGTCGGCACCCGATCGCGGCTGATGTCAAGCATCACCCCGCGCACCGCGAAGGCCGGGGCATCGTCGATGGCCAGGCAGGGCAGTTCATTGCCGTACTGTCCCAGCAGCTGTTCAAGCGTGGCCAGGGCATGGCGTAGGCCGGGCTGGCCATCGGCACGCAGGTCGATGTGGTCGGGCCGCACCGCGAGATGGTAGCCCTCGCCCGCACCGGGCGCGACCGCCAGGCGCAGGAAACCGTCCACGCCCGTCTTGAGAGGTCGGTGCAGGGCGTCCTGCACTGGACCAGGATCGCCGGCGACGGTCAGCGGGTTCGGCACCACACAGGTGCCGGGCTGGCGTTCGCAGCGGCGCGGAACAGGCAACAACAGCGGCGCGGCGTCGGGTGGCATGGCCGGATGGTCATGGCCACCCGGTCGGCGCAAGCGGGTTACGGCGTCTGGCTGAGCCAGCTATTGATGGCGGCAGCGGCGTTCTTGCCATCGCCCATGGCCAGGATCACGGTGGCCGCGCCGCGCACGATGTCGCCGCCGGCGAAGATGCCGGCAAGCGAGGTCATGCCGGTGGGATCGACGACGATGTTGCCGCGCCGGTCGAGTGTCAGGTCGGGGCAGGTAGAGGTCAGCAGGGGATTGGCGCGGGTGCCGATGGCGCTGATCACCACCTCGCAGTCGATGACGTACTCGCTGCCGCGGATGATCTGGGGCGAGCGCCGGCCGCTGGCGTCGGCATCGCCCAACTCCATGCGTAGGCAGCGCAGGCCGCGGACCCAACCCTGCTCGTCGCCGATGATCGCCGACGGCGCGGTGAGCAGGGCGAAGCGGATGCCCTCCTCCTCGGCATGGTGGATCTCCTCGGCGCGGGCCGGCATCTCATCCTTGGTGCGGCGATAGACGATGGTGGCCTCGGTGGCGCCCAGGCGGCGCGCGGTGCGTACGGCGTCCATGGCGACATTGCCGCCACCGACCACGCAGACCCGCTTGCCCGGCAGCACCGGGGTTGGCGCCTTGGGGAATTCCCACGCGCCCATCAGGTTCACGCGGGTCAGGTATTCATTCGCGGCGTAGACGCCCTTGAGGTTCTCGCCCGGGACGCCCATCAACTGCGGTAGGCCGGCGCCCACGGCGATGAAGACCGCTTTGAACTCGGCGCGCAGTTCCTCGATGGTGATGGTCTTGCCGATCACCACGTTGCACTCCACGGTGACGCCCATGGCCTCCAGGCGCGCGACCTCGGCGGCCACCACGGCCTTGGGCAGGCGGAATTCGGGGATGCCGTAGATCAGCACGCCGCCTGCGGTGTGGAAGGCTTCGAAGACGGTGACCGCATGGCCCAAGCGGGCCAGTTCGCCGGCGGCGGCCAGGCCACCGGGGCCCGAGCCGACCACGGCCACGCGCTGGCCGGTCGGCGACGCGATGACGGGCGGCTGCTGCTGCGTCTGCGCCCAGTCGGCGACGAAGCGTTCCAGCGCGCCGATGGCCACCGGCTTGCCCTTCACCCCGCGCACGCACAGGCATTCGCATTGGGTCTCTTGCGGGCACACGCGGCCGGTGACGGCGGGCAGGCAATTGTCGCCCAGCAGCGACGTCGCCGCGCCGGGCAGGTCGCCCTCGGCCAACTTGGTCACGAAGCTGGGGATGTCGACATTGACCGGACAACCGGCCACGCATTTAGCGTTCTTGCATTCCAGGCAGCGCGAGGCTTCAAGCTGGGCCAGGGCCAGCGTGTAGCCGGTGTTGACCTCGGTGAAGGTGCGGCTGCGGGCCGTGGCGTCCTGGGCGGGGACGTTCTGACGGTCGATCTGCATGCGCTCTTTGATCGGCAGTTTCATGGCTGTTTCCCCGCCGCATCGGCGGCGGCTTTCAGGCGGCAGACGTGGGCTTCCTGCTCTTTGTAGGTACCCAGGCGGGCCCACAGCTCGTTGAAGTCGACGCCATGGGCATCGAACTCGGGCCCATCGACGCAGGCGAAGCGGACCTGGCCGCCAACGCTTACCCGGCAGCCGCCGCACATGCCGGTACCGTCGATCATGATCGGGTTCAGGCTGACGATGGTGTGCACACCGTAGGAACGGGTCAGGTCGGATACCGCGCGCATCATCGGCACCGGGCCCACCGCATAGACGGCCTGCACCGACATGGCCTCCATCAGATTCTTCACCTGCTCGGTGACCACGCCCTTATGGCCCAGGCTGCCGTCGTCGGTGCAGACCCGGCAGCTGCCCAGGCGACTCAGTTCTTCTCGGAGGATGACCAGTTCGGCGGTCCGGCCGCCAATCACGCTGATGACCTCGACGCCACGCGCCCGCAGGGCCTGGGCGATGGGGTAGACCACTGCGGTGCCCACGCCGCCGCCGACGCACACCGCCCGACCGCTCTCGATGAGATCAGTGGCACGTCCCAGCGGTCCGGCGATGTCGCGGATGGCCTCGCCGGGCTGCAGGGCGACCAGCGCCCGGGTGCTGAGCCCCACCGCTTGGATCACCAGACTGATGGTGCCAGCGCTAGGATCCGCATCGGCGATGGTCAGGGGGATGCGTTCATGTCCCGGCCCCAGCCGCACCATGACGAATTGACCAGGCTGACGCTTGGCGGCGATGCGCGGCGCAACGAGCACCAGGCGGTGGACAATTGGGGACAGCCGATCGTTGCGCAGCACCTGATGCATGGCGGTGATGATGGCCGCCAACTTCGAGCGTGCAGCATCTAAGGGACTAGATGATCCTGATATGCATTAATGATTGAAACCCATGTGCGAAATGGTGGGCAAGGCTGGTCCTGGCCAGCCGCCCATCTTATTTCCCCAGCATCCCGCTGAGGAACCGCCCGGTATGGCTGGCCTGGACCCGGGCCACCTGCTCGGGGGTGCCTTCGGCAATCAGCTGGCCGCCTTTGGCCCCGCCGTCTGGGCCAAGGTCCAGGATCCAGTCGGCGGTTTTGATGATGTCCAGGTTGTGTTCGATCACCACCACGCTGTTGCCCTGCTCCACCAGGCGGGTGAGCACTTCCAACAGTTTGCGCACGTCCTCGAAATGGAGGCCGGTGCTGGGCTCATCCAGGATGTAGAGGGTCTTGCCGGTGCCGCGTTTGGCCAGCTCGCGCGAGAGCTTGATGCGTTGCGCCTCGCCGCCCGAGAGGGTGGTCGCGGCCTGGCCCAGGCGCAGGTAGTCGAGGCCGACGTCGACCATGGTCTGCAGGACGCGGGCGATGGGCTGGTGCACGGCGAAATGCTGGATCGCCTCGGCCACCGGCATGTTCAAGATATCGGCGATGTGCTTGTGCTTGTAGGCCACCCGCAGGGTCTGCTCGTTGAAGCGCTTGCCGTGGCAGACTTCGCAGGGCACGTAGACGTCGGCCAGGAAGTGCATCTCGACTTTGCGCACGCCATCGCCTTCGCAGGCCTCGCAGCGTCCTCCCTTCACATTGAAGGTGAAGCGCGAGGGGCCATAGCCGAACAGTTTGGCCTCGCGGGTTTCCGCGAAGACGTTGCGGATGTGGTCCCAGACCTTGGTGTAGGTCGCGGGATTGCTGCGCGGGGTGCGGCCGATCGGCTGCTGGTCGATGGCGATGACCTTGTCGATGTGCTCCAGCCCGGTGATGCGCCGGTGCGGGCCGACCTCTTCGGTGGCGTCGTTGAAGTGATTGGCCAGGGCCGGATACAGGATGTGGTTGAGGAAGCTGCTTTTGCCCGCGCCGCTGACCCCGGTGATGCAGGTGAGCGTGCCCAGGGGGATGCCCAGGGTCAGGTCCTTGAGGTTGTTGGCGCGGCAGCCTTCGGCGACCAGGCGCTTGCCATTGCCGGGTCGCCGCGTGGCGGGTACGGCGATGGATCTGCGGCCCGAGAGGTAGTCGCCGGTGATCGAGCCTTCGACCGTGGTGATGCCCGCGACCGGGCCGCTATAGACGATACGGCCGCCGTGCTCGCCGGCCCCGGGGCCGAAGTCCACCAGATGATCGGCGGAGCGGATGGTGTCCTCGTCGTGCTCGACCACGATTACCGAGTTGCCGATGTCACGCAGATGCTTGAGCGTGTCGATCAGCTTGACGTTGTCGCGCTGATGCAGGCCGATGCTGGGTTCGTCGAGCACGTACAGCACGCCGGTGAGTTCGCTGCCGATCTGGCTGGCCAAACGGATGCGTTGGGCCTCGCCCCCGGACAAGGTCGGGCCGGACCGGTCAAGGGTGAGGTAGTCGAGGCCGACATTGATAAGGAAGCGCAGCCGGGCTTGCACCTCGCGTAGTACGCCGGCGGCGATCTGCGCTGCGCCACCGGTCAGCGGCAAGGCGGCGAAGAAGGCACTGGCGTCGGCGATGGTGCTGTGATTGACCTCGGACAAGGTGCGCTTGCCCAGCTTCACCGCACGGGATTCCGGGCGCAGGCGGGCCCCGTCGCAGGCGGCGCAGCGGTGGGTGCTGAAGTACTGGGCGATGCGATCCTTGGGGCCATCGCCATCCGATTCGGCCATGGTGCGGGTCAGCCAGCCGACCACCCCGTCGAACTTGGTGTTGAAGGTTCCTGAACTGTTGGTGGTGGCCCAGCCGACCTTGAGGCGCTCTTCGGTGCCGTGCAGGACCAGATTGCGGGATTTTTCCGGCAGCTTCTTCCAGGCCTTGTCCAGGTCGACCTTGAGCTTGTCGAGGACGTTGCGGCGGTATTCGACGTGCCAGGCGGTGCGGTCCCCGTCGCCCAGGGCGCCCCACACGCGGATCGCGCCGTCGTTGATCGACAGGTCGTTGTCGATCAGTTTGCCCAGGTCCACCTGGCTGGTGCCGCCCAGGCCATTGCAGGCCGGGCAGGCGCCGGTGATGGAATTGAAGCTGAAGGAGTTGGGTTCCAGGTCGGGAAAGGACAGGTCGCAGGTGTGGCAGTAGTTGTGTTCCGAGAAGAACAGTTCCTGCGCCTCGCTGCCCAGCACCGCGACCATCATCTTGCCCTCACCCTCGCGCAGGGCGGTTTCCACCGAATCGCTCAGCCTTTCCTTGATGCCGTCCTTGAGGATCAGGCGGTCGACTACCAGATCGATGCGGTGCTTCACCTTCTTGTTCAACGGGGGGAGGGGCTGGTCGAGGGCGATCTCTTTGCCATCGATGCGCACGCGGGCGAAGCC
>JBBQTJ010000161.1:0-7758 GCA_038213315.1 Planctomycetota bacterium | reverse complement strand
AGCAGCTGGCCCGGATCCTCAGCCTCGCTGAGGCGCTGATCGAGGGACGGAGGCTCCAGGCGGACCAGCAGGGCCTCGGCCTCATCCGCGCGTCCGGCCTGTTGCAGGCGGGCGACCAGGCGTTCGATAATCCCGCCGTCGCCGTAGTCGAGGATCTCGGGCCGACGAAATACCGCGAGCAACAGGTCGTCGCGCTGAGCGCTCTCCAGCAGCGCCAGGGCCTGCCGTGGATCGAGGGCAAAGGCCACTACGCGCGGATCGGTGGCGAACTCGGCGAACAGTTCCTCGGGACGACCGCCCAGCTCCTCGGCCTGCGCGCGCAGCAGCAGGCAATTGAGCGCGACCATCGGAGCGAGCCGCGGATCCTGGCGCAGCGCGCGCGCCTGGCGATCAAGGATGGCGCGGAAGCTGGCGTCGTCCAGTGGCGCGGCCGTCCTCGCGTCGCGGTCGCCCAGCAGCAGACGTTCAGCGAGGTAATCCAGATTCGGCTTGGCCGGCGGCGGCGTGGGGATCTCTGCGTGCGCTGCTGGCGCGATCTGTTCCGCCGTAGCAGACTTGACCAAAGGCGGCTCCGGCGGCTCCTCGTCAGCGGCACGCGGCTTCGGGAAAAGCTTTTCGCCCTTGGCCACTACCACCCGGTTGAAAAGTTTGCCGGACGAGTCGAACCTTTCCCAGTCCCAGTCCCAGTCCTTCTGCGGCGCGGACAACGCCTCGCTGTACGCCAGGGCCTCGCGACGCAGGGCCATGGCATCTTGCCAGCAATTGATGGCGACCAACAGCTCGACCGCCGCCTGCCAGCGCCGGCACTGGTCAGGCGCAACTGCGATGTGCGCGCGCAGACGGGCCAGACCGGCCTCGCGGCGACCGTCGAGCATCTCAATCGCCACCAGCACGGCATGCCTGTCCTGGCCTGCGGCGGCGAGCGTCTCGGCCACGTTCTGCGCCTCGCTCCACCAGCCCTGGCTGATCGCCGTGCGCAGCAACTGGCGGCCACCGAACCAGGGCAGGCCAAGCCGTTGACGCAATGGGACGATCGCTGCGGCGAGGCGTCGGAAACGCTCCGGGCTGTTGGCCGCGTCAAGCAGACGCGGCAGGAGGCGCGGCACGTCGGCGGGCAACTGCTCCAGATCGGCGGCGAAGGATTCGGGCGAAGTCCCGCTTGCCGGCGCACGAGATTCAGACCAGAGTAAAGCTTGATCCCAACCCCGAAAAAGGCTGGTTGGACCGGCCTCACGCAAGCGCAGCAGCACGCGATCGTTGATCCCCAGGCGTAGCGCGGCCAGAACGGCCTCGTCGCGCTGGCCACGTGCGGCGAGCACGCGGCAGGCCCGGATCAGGTCATCCTGCGGCAGGAAATTCGTTCCATTTCCGCAGTCCGCGAGCAGACCGGCCAGCACCGCGGGCTGACCGTTTTCGCGCGCGACGGTCAGCAGGCGACGCCTAGCCGCCAGCAACTCGGGCTGAAGCAGGACGCAGTCGAGCGGGGCGCAGGCCGCCTGGTCGGTGGCGAGGGCCTGCCAGGAACGCAGCGGATCGCCACGCAAGTCCGGCGCCGAGGCGAGCGCCTGCGCGTGGAGGCGCAGGCGCTGTGGCGCCGCGCCCAGGTGATCAAGCTGGGCAATGGTCTGTGCGCGCAGGTGCTTTACCTCTTCATCGGTCAGCAGGCCCCGGCCGGGACCAAGCAGGCTCGCGCCGCCCAGGAAGCGTCGGATCGGCAACTGCTCCTCGCCACACCAGCGGTGCATGTCGATGAAGTTTTTCCAAGACTGGGCCGGGCTGTCAGCCTCGGCCAAGGCGATGAGGTTATCAATGCCGTCGAGGTCAACGTCAGGCGCTGCTAACTGCGGCGGTGCGGCGACCACTGGCGTCTCTGCTTGCGCTGTATTCCTACGCTTCCGCTCCGCCACCAGGGCGCGGGCCAGCGGAGCGAGCACGACGCTGTCGGGCTCCTCGGCTTTGCTCTCAAGCAGGGCTTCCACGTGCGCCGCATGCACGGGCGGCAGCGCGGGCAATCGCGCCTGCAGCTTGGCCAGGTCGGGGGCGTGATTCGCGTCTTGCTGCAACCGCAGCGTGAGCAGCGCAACGTCATCGGGGAAGCGCGCCAGGCCGGCAGAGAGCCACCAGGCACGGTCCTCTTCTTCGGCGCAGAGCGTCCCGCACAACCAATCGTCCACCGTGGTCTGACCGGCGAGGAGCCGCTGCCATACCGGGGCCGGATCGACGTGGCCGATCTCCGCCGCGTCATCGGCGAGGCCGCCCTTTACCGGCGACGGGCCGCCGCCCAAGGTCCAGCGCCACTGCTCCGACACCGACCAGCAGTCGGGATCGGCGCTGATCTCGTTGCCCTCGCGATGGAAGCGCAGGACGACCTCGGGATAGGCGCTACGCCAAGCCGCCAACGGTAGGCCCGCGCCATCCAGGGCGAAGAGCCAGTCCTCGCGTTCATCGTAGGTACCCGCCAGCTGTACACGCGGGACCAGAGCCAGCAGCCAAGAACCCTCGGGACCGGCGCGCAGCGTGCAGGCATAGTCACGCGCCAGCAGTTCTGCCGGCAGCCAACACGGCAAGGGATGGCGGGCCAGGAAGTGGCCCACCGGGTCAGTATCGGCATGGCAGCGCCACCAGCGGTTCCACAGTGGCAGGGCGATGAGCTCGCCCTGTGCATCGAAGCGACGCTGCTGCATCAGCAGGCCCTCGGACTCAAGGCGCAGCTCGCTGCGCGACCCCTGTCGCCAGCAACGGATCTGCTCGCCATCTTTGGTGCTGGTAAATGCGGGGGGCTCCACGTCCCACAGGCGCCGCATCGCGTCATCCACCGGCGCGCCCGCCGCCCGGGCGTCCGTCCAACCCGCAGTCGGCGCCCTGAAGCTCGACCAGTATTCACCTGCATGGCCCCAATGTGAGCGCACCCAATCATCCAACTCGGCGCCTGGATTCACCCCGAAGCCTCGCTCCAGACCAAGAGCCCGGACCAGCATCCAGAGCTGCAGACCCTCGTCAGGCATCGGTCCGAAAATGCATTCGCCGGTGGCATCGCCCAGGTACGGGACCCATTCCACCGTCGCCGGAGCCACTGCCTCAGCAACATGGGGCAGCAGCAGTTCCTTGAGATCCTCTTTGCCCTCCTCGCGCAGCAGTCGCTGTTCGCTCACGGCCAGACTCGCCAATCCCGGCCCGAGCACGCGGAAGCGGGCGGCGAGGGTGGCGCTCTCGGCGGTGTTTTGCGCTGCTGCCTCAGGCCGAAGCTCTGACTGGCCGGCGAGGTCGGCAAGGCGGCCGCCGCACCACAGCTGCGCCAGACGCGGATCGGCATCCTGCTTGGCCAGGCGCAGCGGGATGTCGGCGCTTGCACGTTGAGCCGTGCGGTCGTCGCGCCAGCTCAGGGCCAACGCGCCTTCGCCACCGCTCCACCGGGCGATGACGGCGAGCCGTTCGCCGCGGCGTAGCCGACCTCGCCAAGATGGCGCCGGCAGGCTGAGCGCGCCGCGTCCTTCAATGACAATGTCGGTGCGCGCGCCATCCTCCGCGAGCCAGGGGCTGAGCTGCCGCGCCAGTGGGCTTTCGGCGTCCTCAATATCCAGCGTCAGACGTCCGGGGGCGATCATCCCCATGGTGCGGGCCATGGCAGTGCGCTGCTCGCCGAGCGTCGGCTGCCAACGTCCGAGCAGGCGCAACCGCAGCCGACCAGGCATGGTCGCGGCCTCGTTCGCCGCGAGCCGCAGCGCCTGCTCCGCATCCAGACCGCCCAGGCCAGCCTCGGGCTGCCAGGCGGCCCACGGCAACGCCAGCGGCGTGGCCCGCGCCAAGATCAAACGACGCTGCTCCGGCCCCGGCGCAGCGCGGGTGATCTCAGCGAGGGAGCCTGGCCCGCAGCCGCCCCCGGCGCTGCCGTCGATGAGCAGGATCTCCGCCTCTGGCGGCTTGGCGATGCCCGGCGGCAGGTCGGGCAGGGTGATCACCAGCAAGGCGAAGCCGGGCTCGCCCGCCACGCCGGGCAGGACCCGTTGATGGGGGCCCGGCGACAGTGGCGCGATCCGCAGCGGCAGATCGTCGAGGCCGGCGACGCGTGGCGTGCCCGGCGCAAGCAGCGGCGGGGCTTCAACGGCGGCGGCGTCTGGGCGCAGCAGACTCCAAGCCAACGTCACCCTGGTCCGGCCACGCGGCGGGACCGGGTAGACCCGCAAGCGTGCCAGTCCGGGGGCGATCCAACTCAGTCGCCCCGCTTCGCGCAGGAGCGTCGGAAAGCTGTCTGTGCCCTTCGGCATGCGCCAGGGCTGCGGCAACACTACGCCCTCATAGCGGCCCCCGCCGATCCAGAAGGCGAAGTCCTGAATGGCTGCGCCAGGCGGTAGGCGCAGATCGCACTGCAGCAGCGCGGGGACGGGGCTGGGATTGACGAGTTCCAGTTCGTAGCTGGCGCACAGCGAGGTCTCGCCCTCTTCCACCGTGCGCGTGAGCGCGCTCACCAGCGGCCCCGTCGGTTCGGCAGCACCGAGGGCCAAGGCGCAGAACAGGAGGAGGGCACGCATCACGCGGAAGGGTCAGCCGCGCGGTGCGGGATGCAAGGTGAGCCGAATGGATTTTCCCGGAGGTGCTGCAACTGCACTGATGGTGGCTGTCTGCACGGAGCGTGGTTTTCCAGAACCGCTGGGCTTGGGGCGGGATTGACGGCAAGGCCGGACCTGGAGGTCCGCGGTCCCCCGCCCAGGGTGGTCGCTGTTTCCAGTACCGTGATTGACAGCAAGGCCGGACCTGGCGGTCCGCGGTCCCAGGGGGCGGCAGGGCGATGATGAGGGTTGTCCGCACGGGCTGCGGTTCTCTAGAACCGCTGGGCTTGGGGCGGGATTGACGGCAAGGCCGGACCTGGAGGTCCGCGGTCCCAGGGGGCAGCAGGGCGATTCTGCGGCGCTCAGCCTGCGAGGCGCTTCAGTTCGCCGTTGATGCGGTTGAGCTCAGTCATCGCGGCCTGGACCTGGGTGCTGGTGGCACTGGCTGCCTGCATGGTCTGGGCCAGACCGGCCAGGGCGCCGGCGACTTCGGTGGTGGCGGTGGCCGAGGCGGCGGCGTTGTTCGACACCTCGCCGACCCCGGCGTTGACCTCGGCGATGCTTTTGGCGATGCCATGCGCAGCCGCAGAGGATTCGCCGACGTTGCGCCCGATTTCTGCCACTGTCGCGGACTGCTCCTGGACTGCGGCGGCGGTCTGGGCCGAGGCCTGGCTGACCTGATCGATGATGCTGGCAATGCCGCCGATGGCGGTGGCCGCCTCGGTGGCGTTGTCCTGCACGGTGCCGATGCGGGCGGCGATGTCGCTGGCGGCGAGCGCGCTCTGGCGGGCCAGTTCCTTGACTTCGCTGGCGACCACGGCGAAGCCGCGCCCGGCCACGCCGGCGCGCGCTGCTTCTATGGTAGCGTTGAGCGCCAGCAGGTTGGTCTGGGCGGCGATGCCAGAGATGGTCGCGGTGACCTTGCCGATACCGGTGGCGGCCTCGCCCAGCGCAGCCATCACTGCGGTCGCGGCGGTGGTCAGATCCTTGGCCTTGGCCGCAACCTCGGCCCCGGCGGTGGCACTCTTGCTGATCTCCTGGATCGACGCGTTCATCTCTTCGATGGCCGTCGAGACGGTGGTGGTGGCTCCCGACAACTGCTCGGCCGAGGTGGCGACGCTGGTGGCGCCGGCCGACATGGCCTGGGCCGCCGTGGCCATGGTCGCGACGCTGGTCGACAGTTCCTCGGCGCTGGCGGCGACCCCGGTGATGCGGGTCGACGAGGCGGCGGCCTGCTGCGCCAGGCTGCCGGCCTGGGCGGTGAGGTTGCCAGTGGTGGTGGCCAGCACGGCGGCGGCGCGGCGCAGAGTGCGGTTGACCCCGCGGACGATGATGAAGGCCAGCAACAGCGCCAGGGCGACGGCCGCAGCCGAGACCCACACGATCGTCTGCTGCATCGTCGCCGTGTGGTTGGTCGCCTCGGCGGTGGCTTCGGCCGCCTCTTTTGCCAGCGAGGTGGCGATGGCGTCAAAGCGCGCCCCGATGATGTCCGCCTGCACGTCGATGTGCCCGTCGACCGCGCACATGGCCTCGGTGACCCCGGCGGTGGCCTTGGTCAGAGGCACCATCTCCTCCTCGACCAAGCGGATGAATTCGGCCCGGGCTTTCATCGCCTCGGCACGCCAGGCCTTTTCCTCAGGCGTGTCGACTGACGTCCCAATCCGCCCATCGACCTCGGCATTCATCGCCTTGGTCTTGGCCCAATCCCTGTCGAATGCGGTCAGGTCACGGTTGATGATCAGATCAGCGACCGGCTTGTAGGCGAAGGCGGCGGAATGGGCGCCATGTTCCGCATCACGGATATTCGACTGGCGCTGCATGGCTACCGCCTGGATCCCGGAGACGGTCACCACCTCGTTGCGGATGTAGACCAGCAGGCTGATGAACAGGGCCAGCACGATGGCGAAGCCGAAGATGATGCGCATACCAATGGTCATGGCGACGCCCTAGGTCAAAGAGGACAAACCGGCCAGCGAGACTATACCCAGAATTTTGGCGGTAAGCCAATCCGCTGGTCCCCCCCAAAACCGCGCCGCCACCGCAGGTCAGTCCCGCTTGCGCCAACGCCCGCTGTGGCGTTCCTCGGCCCTGGGATGGTGCGCCAAGGAGGCGATGGTGGCGAGCAGGTCCTGTTCGGGCAAGCCGCCGCCGACGAGTTCGCCGGCGAGATATTTTTGGTAGCCGACCAGATCCATCAGGCCGTGGCCGGAGTAGCAGAACAGGATGTCGCGCTGCTTGCCTTCCTGACGCGCGCGTTCGGCCTCGACGATGGTCTGGGCGATGGCGTGGCTGGTCTCGGGGGCCGGGATGGTGCCCTCGGTGCGCGCCCACAGGATCGCCGCCTGATAGCAGGCGAGCTGGTCCTGGGCGGAGGGTTCAAGCAGGCCCTCGACGGTGGCCTGGCTGACCAGCGGCGACATGCCGTGATAGCGCAGCCCGCCGGCGTGGATCGAGCTGGGGATGAAGCTGTGGCCGAGGCTGTGCATCGGCATCAGCGGGGTCATGCGCGCCAGGTCCCCGTGGTCATACACGAACGGCGCGCGGGTCAGGGTCGGGCAGCTCGCGGGCTCAACCGGGACGAGGCGGATCTGCGCGCCGTGGATCTTTTCGCGCACAAAGGGGAAACTGATTCCGGCAAAATTCGAGCCACCGCCGGCGCAGCCGATGACCACGTCGGGGTTCTTCACCCCGGTCCCGGCGAGCTGGCGCTGGGCCTCAAGACCGATGATGGTCTGGTGCAACATCACGTGATTGAGCACGCTGCCGAGGGCGTAGCGCGTCTGGCCGGTGGGGTCGGACACGGCGGCCTCGACCGCCTCGCTGATGGCGATGCCCAGGCTGCCGGGGCAGTTGGGATCCTTTTCCAGCACCGCGCGCCCGGCCGCGGTTTCGGTCGAGGGACTGGCCAGGCAGCGCCCGCCCCACACCTCCATCAAGGTTTTGCGGAAGGGCTTCTGCTCGAAGCTGACCTTCACCATGTAGACCGTGCACTGCATGCCGAGCAGCGCACAGGCGTAGCTGAGCGAGCTGCCCCACTGGCCGGCGCCGGTCTCGGTGGTGAGGCGCTTCACGCCTTCCATCTTGTTGTAGTACGCCTGGGGCACCGCGGTGTTGGGCTTGTGCGATCCAGCGGGCGACACCGACTCGTCCTTGAAGTAGATGCGCGCCGGCGTGCCGAGCGCCTGCTCGAGACGTTCGGCACGCACGAGTG
>JBBQTJ010000160.1:0-7777 GCA_038213315.1 Planctomycetota bacterium | reverse complement strand
TGAGCTGACCCCGGGCCGCCCGCTGGGTGAAGCCGCGCTGGCCCTGACCCAACGCATCCATCGCGAATTCCAATACGATCCCAAGGCCACGGCCGTGGGCACGCCGGTCGAGCAGGTCCTGGCCCTGCGCCGTGGCGTCTGTCAGGACTTCGCCCAGGTGCAGCTGTCATGCCTGCGCAGCCTGGGCTTGGCGGCGCGCTATGTGTCGGGCTATCTCGAAACTGATCCGCCCCCCGGCCAGCCCCGCCTGCAAGGCGCCGACGCCAGCCACGCCTGGATCGCCGTCTTCCTGCCCGGCCATGGCTGGATCGATCTTGACCCCACCAACGGCTGCCGCACCGGCCCCCGCCACGTCACGGTGGCCTGGGGTCGCGACTTCACCGATGTCAGCCCTATGAAGGGCGTGATCCTGGGCGGCGGCAATCACGCCATTACGGTGGCGGTGGACGTGGTGGCCGAAGGGGAGTGAGCCTGGACGCCGGTCCGAGATAAGCGCTGGAAGATGTCGTTCAGAACCTTCCTCTTGTGCCCAGGACCACGGGCGGGCACGGTACCGTCGATGCGCTGCCTGATCTGTTTCTTCGTCATGCTCTACTGCCTGCTCGGTGCCGATAGCCTGTTGGCGGCTGAGCCCGAGGCCCTGGCCGTCGACGGCGTACCCAATCTGCATCGCATCACTTCTGGCCTGCTGTGCGGCGGTGCCCCGCAGGAACCCGCTGGGTTCGATGCCTTGGCCGCACTGGGCGTGCGCACCGTCATCAGCGTGGACGGCGCCGTGCCGGCGGCCACCGCCTGCGCGCTTCGAGGCATGCGCGCCGTCCACCTGCCTCTCGGGTATGACGGCATCACCTCGACCCAGGCCGACCTCATCGCTGCGGCGGTGCGCGATTTGCCCGGGCCGGTGTTCCTGCATTGCCATCACGGCCGGCACCGCGGCCCCGCCGCTGCGGTCACCGCGGCGATCATCCTGGGCTGGATCCCACCCGCCGAAGGACCGCCGGCCCTGACCACTTTTGGTATCGATCCACATTACCTGGGATTGATCGCCACCGTGGCGGCTGCCCGGCCCCATGACGTGTTGTCCGTACCCGACACGGAGCTTCCTGCGGCGGCACCAGTCACGGCTACCGTCACCACCATGTTGGCGATTGATGATCGGAACCAGGTACTGAAGCGGCTCGCGGCTGGAGACTGGAAAAAGCAGGCCGATCAGGAGCCCGCGCAAGAGGCCCTGTTGCTGCGCGAGCTGTTGGTGGAGCTGTCCCGGACCCCCGCCGCCCAGGCCTGGCCGCAAGCGGTGCGCACTGCAACCGAGGCCGCCACCACTCTGGAGCAAAACCTGCGCGCCGGCGCGGATCCCGCCCAGGCTTGGCGTGCCCTGCAGCAATCGTGCCGGGATTGTCACGACCAGCACCGCGATCAGCTTTGACGGATCGGCACATCCGAGCCGTGGTCTCGACGTACCTGTAGCATGATCCCTCGCATGTTGATCGCCGGCCTCGCTGCCCTTGGTTTGGTCGGCTGCGCCGATGCCCGGCCGCCCTTGAAGACCGTGCCACAGGTTGATTTGCAGCGCTACCTCGGCACCTGGTACGTGATCGCCAACATCCCCTACTGGCTTGAAAATGGCAAGGTCGCCACTGCCGACGTCTACTCCATGCGCGATGACGGGACGATGGGCAATGTTTTTCAGTTCCGCCGCGGTTCCTTCGACGCACCACAAAAGGAATGGACCGGCTATGCCTGGGTCATCGATGGCACCGGCAATGCTGAATGGCGGGTGCGCTTCCTGTGGCCGTTCAAGGCCACCTATCTGGTCATCGACCTGGACCCGGAGTACCGCTGGGCGGTGGTTGGGCATCCTTCGCGCGATCTGTTTTGGATCCTGTCACGCACCCGCCAGCTGCCGGACGACACGTATCAGGGGATTCTGACCCGGGCAGCGGCGCAGGGCTATGACATCACCCGCGTGGCAAAGGTGCCGCAGCCGGTGGAGTGACGCTGCTTCGCGTGGCGATGGGCCGTCGAACAAAAATTCCAGAAGCCGGCGGGACGCCGGCTCGCTGCACTCCTGTGCCAGCACGTCAAACCAAGCCTGAGTAATCCCACCACTCCCCAGTGGCATCCCCCCTCGCCCTGACCATGGTGCGGCCATGCCTCATCCCGTCGATGCCCTGCTGCATGATGCCGGTCGGCGCAGCGCCAGCGATCTGGTGCTGGAGCCCCAGGACGATGGCAGTTTGGTGGCGCGGGCACGCATCGAAGGTGTCTACGGCGACCTGGGTCGGCTGTCCGGGGTTGATGCCGCTTCGGCCATCGCGCGGCTCAAGGCCCTGGCGGCCTTGCCCGCCTACCTGACTGATGAACCACAGGATGGCCGCATCGATGGACGGCCCTTCGCCATTCCTGGCGATCTGCGTCTGGCCTGCCTGCCCACGGTGCGCGGCGAGCGTCTGGCCCTGCGCCTGCCCTCGTTAGGTGCGCTGCCCACGCCTGCAGGGTTGGGTCTGCCGCCGCCCGTGGTCGCTGCGTTGCGCGCCGCGCTGCGTCGCAGTGACGGCCTAGTGGTGGTCACCGGTCCCACTGGTTCCGGCAAGACCACGACCATCCATAGCCTGCTGACGGAGCTGGCCGCCGAGCGCCCTGACCGCCAGGTGGTGACCATCGAAGACCCGGTCGAGCGCCGCCTGCCCGGCGTGGCCCAGGTGGCGATGCGGCCCGAGCGCAAACTTGACTGGGGCCAAGCCCTGGCGGCGGTGCTGCGCCAGGACGTGGACGTGCTGGTGGTGGGTGAGGTGCGCGATGGCGCCACCGCCACGGCCAGCCTGCGCGCGGCCCTCACCGGCCATCTGGTGGTGACCACGCTGCACACCGCCCGCGCCGTGGATGTGGCTCCACGCCTGATTGAAATGGGCTGCGACGCTGACCTGCTGCTGCCGGCCTTGTCGGTGGTGTTGACCCAACGCCTCATACGCCTGATGCACCAGCCCTGCGCCGGTCGCGGCTGCGCAGATTGCCATGGCGGCTATCTGGGCCGCCGCGCGGTGGCTGACTTGTTGATCGTCGACGCTGCCGCCCGCGCCGCCTGGCGCGCCGGACGCCCGCCTGCCTTGGCCCATGATTTGGATGAGCAGGCCCGCGATCTGGTGAGCAGCGGCGCGACCTCATCAGCAGAGCAGGCCCGCATTTTTACCGCCCAGGAATGACTCCATGTACGCCGTCTGTGTCGATATCCGGATCCTGACCGCGCAGCGTGCGGCCTTCATTGCCGCCACCGCCGACAATCATCGCGGGACGCGGCACGAGCCAGGAAATCTGCGCTTTGACGTGCTGGCCCATACCACCGACCCAGACCGCTTCGCTCTCTACGAACTCTATCTGGACGAGGCCGCCTTCGTCGCTCATCAGCAGACCGCCCACTACCGGCTCTGGCGTGAAACGGTTGCACCAATGATGGCCCAGCCGCGCGTGGGCGAGCGGTACACCGTACTGCAGCCCGAGCCCTTGGCCTGATTCGTCTTCCACATTTCGCTGCCGCGCGGGTATCTGCTGCCAGCGTGTTCCGTCATCCCCACCGCATTGAAGTGCTCAGCGCCCTGGCCATGGCCACCGATGCCGGCGAGCCCCTGCCCGAAGCCCTGACCCGCTTGGGCGCCAGTGACAGCCTGCTGCGTCCCTGGGCCCAGCGCATCGCCGTGCCGCTGCGCGAAGGCGCGGACCTCTGGCAGGTGCTGCGCGTGCTCGGCTTGGTCAGTAAGCGCGAGGTCGAGGGCGTCTCGGCCCTGCCGCTAGCGGACGGCCTGCGCGTCTTGGCCGACGGGCTGCTGGATCCGGTGCCGGGTGAGCTGCGGATTCGTTACCTGCCGGCGACATTCTTCCTGGCGGCGACGGTGCCGGGGGTGGTGCTCGTATGCCTGATGCGCGTGATGACCGACGATTGGTTCGTGGTGCTTTTCAGGGAGCTGAGCCTTAGCCTGTCAACCCTCACCGAGATCATGCAGTTGTATCCAGCTTTGTTGCTGGTGCTCCCGGTTGCCATCGCGCTGGTACTGGCCTTCTGCTGGAACCTGCTCGATCGCATCGTCCTGGTGCGCTGGCTGCTCGCACTCGTCTTCCCGGCGGTTCGGCGTGAACGGTCCGCTATGGTTCTGCTCTGCTCTGCCCTACGGACGAACGATCCCCGCCCCTCGACCATAGATCGGGTACTTGATTGGTTCTGGCTGGCGGCCCGACGCCACGACCGTCCGTGGTGGCTGCTCTGCTACCAGGACTGGCGCCGACAGAGCTGGGGCGTGCGCGGTCGCCTCCGTCACGGCGCCGATCCGCTGCAGGAGCGCCTGCGTCTGTGCGTTGATGCCGGGTTAGTGCTGGTCGATCAGGACGGTCCAGATTGGATCGCCGCTGTTCACCGCCAACGGCAACGCCTGCGACAGGTGTTGGCGCCCTGCGTAGCCATGACCAACGGACTGATCCTGGTGAATGCCGTGATCAGCATCGCTTTGCTGCCTGCCTTGGCCTTTGGCGTTCCCTTCATGAAGCTATTATGAAGCTATTCAGGAATCCCTGATGTCCTGGTGGCACCAAGTCAAAGAAGCGATGCAGTTCTTCCTTCCCTTGAGCGGAGTCCTGGGCGGTGCCACTCTGGTTCTCTGCATCATCCTCCCCTGGGCCTGGTGGCTGGTGCGGCTGCTGCCGTGCTGGCGGCCGAGAGCAGTGGCGACAGCGGTGCTGGCCGGGTTCGGGGAGATGCTGGACCGGGGCGGGCCGGCTGGGCACAGCCTGCTGCGCCTCGCCACCTCGTTACCCCTGCCCTGGTGTCTGCGCGCCCGTCAGGTGGCGGCCAAGGCGTCTGCCGGTGCGCCGTTGCCGGACCTGATCGGAGAGTGCGCCGACTGGGGCCTGCTGCCGGCCCGCGTAGCACGGCTGGCCCGGGCTGCGGTGTCCCTTGGCCCGGACGTAGCCGGCCGCTGGCTCGCCCGGGCCGGGACCATGCCGGTGCTGCCCGCCCGCACCCTGCGCTTGGCTGTGCTGATGGTCGGCATCCTGGCAGCCCTGGGCTTCATCATGACCTTCATGGTCATCTTCATGCTCCCCAAGTTCGAACGGATCTTCCTCGAACTGGGAGCCACCCTGCCGCCATTGTTTGTCACGCTGACTGAATTCGCCCGAAGCGTCGGCCCCTTCGCCATTCCACTGGCCATCTTGGCCTCCATCACGCCGCCCCTGGTGTGGAGCCTGATCGAACTCTGGCGCTGGCGCGCGGTAGAGCGGTGGCTGCTGATGCACCTGGTGGGCGAAGCGGTGCGCGCCGGCGTGACCGAAGCGGCCCTGGCTCATTCCCTTGCGCCCCTGCGGCCAGCCCAGGCAGCGCGCCTGCAGTCAGCGGGCGACGCGGGCGACCTGCCCAGGCTGACCGGCCTGCTGGGCCTGGGCCGGCTGACCCCGGCGGTGATCCCGGCGCGGCTGGCCCGGGTCGGTCGCCTCGCGGCCTGGCGTACCAGCCTGATGGCCACCCTCATCGAACTGGTCCTGCCGCTGCTGACCGCCCTGGTGGTCGGGGTTTTGGTCATCACGGTCTGGCAGGCCCTGATTTCGCTCATCACCGTCCTGAATGCCGTCCTGGAGTATCCCTTATGATGATGTGCCGCCGCTTGCCACCGTCCTGCCGCGCCGGCTCGATGATGTTGGAGGTTATCGCCGCCATCGGCTTGATGGGCTCGGCCTTGGGTCTGGTGGTGCTGATTCACCGCGACCGCGGCATGGTGCATCGACTGGATGCCATTGCCGCCGCGCAGGATCAGGGCCTGAACCTCCTGGATGCGGCCCGGGCGGGCACCCTGCGCGACCTTCCTGCGGGGTGGAGCGCGACCACTGCGGCGCTGTCATCCGGCTGGCAGGCGATCACGGTCAACGGTCCGCATCAGGTGCGCCTCACCACCATCGTGCCGGTGACGCCATGAGCCGTCTCCTGGGATCGCCGAGTTGCACTCGGCATCGCACCGGCAGGACCCCAGCCGAGTGCAACTCTGCGCTCCCAGGGACAGCAGAACCACTCTCTGGATCACGCCATCGCGCCGGCCTGACCTTAATGGAATGCCTCGTCTACATCAGCCTGCTGGCCATCGTCGGCGAAATGGCCGGGGACCTGATGGCGCGCATCCGGCCCGAACCCGCCGGCCTGGGCGTGACGGTTGATCTGGCCTGCGAACGGTTGCGACGCGACCTGCGCGACGGGGCCAGCTCCTCCGGCGAGGTCTTGCAGGCTGGCGCGGTCCGCTGGCAGGTGGTGGAGGGTCGCCTGCGTCGTGATGACGTGGCCGGCGCGGCGGTGAAAACCCTCACCTGGCAGCATCAAGACGGCCGTTGGGTGGTGACGCTGACCCCCCTGCGCGGCGCGGTGCGCACCATTGCCGTCACTGCACCAAAGGTGTCGCCATGAACCGCCAGGGCACCGCATTGATGATGGCTCTGGTGATGTTCGCGGCCGTGGGCCTGGTCGCGGCCGGCGAGGCCAGCGCATTTTTCATCCGCAGCCACGGTTTGCGCGATCGCGCCGTGCGTCTGCAGGCCATTGAATTGGCCTTGGCGGCCCGCGCCCTGCCCAACGGCAGCACGCTGGCCGTGGGGATCTGGCAAGTAACCCACCAGGGTGACGACGCGGTGGCCAGCAGCCCCGCCGGCAGCGCCACGGTCAGCGGCAGCAGCGTGCGTTTTCACAGAAGCCGCCCATGAACCTCGCCCAGGCTGAACAACTCCTGCGTCTGGTGGCTGCCACCGTGCAGCGTCGCGACCCCCTGCCCCCAGCCTTGCGGGACAGCGGCCTGCCCGGCGCCGTCGTGGTGGCCGACGCCTTGGACCGTGGCGCCCCGCCTGACGTCGCCCTGGCCGCAGCCCTGCCGGCGGACCTGCGGTCCTTGCTGGCCGGGCCGGTGCCCGACCTGGAACGCGCCGTGCTGCTGGCGGCTGATGATCTGCACCTGCAGCAAGAGACCCGCGCCCAGGCCTTGGATGTGCTGGCCCGTCCGTTACTAACCTTGTTGCTGCTGATTAGCGGCCTAGCCTGGATTGGTCATACCGGACTGTTCCCGGTGACCTGGTCCTGGCTGTGGGCCTTGCCCGCGGCCCTAGCCGTCGCGCTGCTGCCGCTTCCTGGCTTGCTCTCGCCCACCCTGGGGCAGCGCCTGCCCTGGCTGTGGGGCTGGCGCTTCCATCGGGATCGAGCCCAGCGTTTCGCCCGCGCCGCCCTGGCCGCCCAATGGCGTCTGCCCGAAGAAAAGATTGCGCCATGGTTCGGGGGCGACCTCAGCGATCTGGCGCCGATTCTGGCCATGTCCGGCGCCGACCGTCATTGCGACCGCATGTCCGCCCACCACCGCGCCGCCGCCGCCCGCGCCGCCACCCGCCTGGGGGCTTTGGCAGTGCTGGGCCTCCACCTGCTCGGCGCGGTGCTGCTGATTGCCGCCATCAGCGGTTTGGCCAATCGCTTCTACTTGGACGTCGGCGGATCCTTCCTCCGCGAGGAAGGCTTGATCCAACAACCCGGCAGCCTGGAGCCATGACCAGCCGCACCGAGGTGCTGCACGCCCTGGCCCTGCTGGCCCAGGCCGGCGAACCCTTGCCCGAGGGTCTTGAACGGTTGGGCGTCAGCGACCAGACCCTGCGCCCCTGGGCCACGCGCATCGCCACCCCCCTGCGCCAGGGCGTGCCGCTGCTGACCGTGCTGGTCACCCTTCGCCTGGTACCCAAACGCCTCGCCACCCAGGTCGAGCCCTTGCCG
>JBBQTJ010000159.1:0-7848 GCA_038213315.1 Planctomycetota bacterium | reverse complement strand
CGCGACCCTGCACGGCCGCAGCTGGGTCTCGATCGACGATCTGCGCGTGGTGGCCAAGCCGGTCCTGCGCCATCGCCTGCAGCCCGGCTACGAAGCCGAGGCCCAGGGCCTGACCCCCGACACCATCATCGACCGCCTGCTGGCGGCCATCAGCCTGCCCAGCGCCGACCTTGAGAAGGACGCGGCGGTGGTAGCCGCTGTCGGTTGATGACGGTCACGACGTCGCGGGATGGACGCCTTCCTGGCTGTCCGTCCCTGCGACAGCACGTCTAAAGCAGATCCCCGCCGTCCGCCCCCGCCGCTTTTTCCAGCGTGGTGCGCAGACGGCGCAGGGCGTGGAACATGCGACTGCGCAGGGTTCCGCAGCTCACTCCACCAAGAATTTCTGAGGCTTCCTCATAGGTCTTCTCTTGGAAGACCACCAATTCGATAATTTCGCGATAGATCTGGGGCAGGTCGCCCAGGGCAGAGCGCAGTAAGGTATCAGACTCGCGACGGTTGAGCACCTGGTCGACCGATACGCCGGGGGCAGCGGTGCCGGTGGCGATGGAAGAGTTCTCGTCCTCGTGGTCAAGGTCGGTGAAGTCGACCATGACCCGGCGCCGCTTCGACTGGAGATGGTCGATGGCAGCGTTGCGGGCGATGGTATAAAACCAAGTGCTGAAGCGACGCGTGGTATCGAAGCGGTCGACATGCTCGAAAACACGCAAGAATACGTCCTGCGCGATGCAGCCCGCCGAATCGTAGTCCCGAGTGATCTGGTGGATGTACGCCAGGATCGGCCGCTGGTAGCGGGTATAGATCACCTCGAAGGCCGAGAAATCCCCCTTCTGGCAGCGTCCAACCAGGATCTCGTCGCTCTCTTCGCCGGGCGGGGTTTCCATCAAAGTCCAGGGTGCGAGGATGAGGGCGGGAGTCTAGGGACAGACGGCGGGGTCGCGGGGTCACTTGTCCCGGCGACCTCGCGACTGCTGTCAAACCGCTGCAACCTCGACGATCAGGTCATCTCCGGGGCGGACGGGTTCGCGGAAGGCCAGGCGCTTGGTGGCGCTGATGCGCGGCAGGCCATTTTCGACCGACAGGGTCAGCTCGCGCACATCGACGATTTCTGCGCCGCAGTGGCGGCGGAGGCGACCGTTGACGGTGATCTCGCCGTCGTGGCCGAGCAGGCGATGCAGGGCCCAGGCACCGTCAGCGACGGCCTGCCATTGGGTCATGCCCATCATCAAGGCGGCATTGGGAAAATGGCCGGGCACGAAGGGATGGTCAACCGGATATCGATAGGTGAAGGCAGCGGTGCGGGCCACCGGATCGAACGCGGCGCAGCCGTCGATGAAGCGCAGATGCGGCGCCTTCCAGTCCAACAGGCCTGCGGGCAGGGCCGTGACCGGCGTGGGCGTGGGTGCCGTTTGGGCCGCCTGGCAGCCGATGCCGGCAATACTGCCAGCGCCGGCCATGAACTCACCACTGAAGATCACCTCGCCATCCTGTTCGATGCCGCCACCGAACTGCCAGAAGCCGCTGCGGCTGCGCATCAGCTCGGCGCGGGCCCGCACCGGCCGATCAAGGCGCAGCAGGCGCCCGATGGCGATGCGCGACACCATGCTGAACACGCCTTCCTTGCCCATGGCGGTCAGCTCATCGCGCACCAGCACGATGCCGCACAGCGCCAGGATCTCACCCAGGAAGGGCTCGCTCCAACACGGCACGCCACCGGGGCCAAGGCGGCCGAATAATTCACGGCCCCGGGCATCACCGGGCAGTACCAGGACTTCACCGATCCCTTCTTTGCCATCCGCGCGGATGACCAGTTGGTCCAAAAGCAGATTGGGACCGCGGTGGGGGATGTACGCGTGCAGGTCAGTCGGCGAGAGGACACGAGACGTCATGGGCTTCCGGATTCAGGATTAAGGATGGGAAATTCGTCGTTCAGATGGCCGCGATGAGCCGGGCAATCACGCCAGGATACAATTCGCGTTCGGCCGCTTGAACTCGGGCGGCCAGGCTGGCGGGCGTATCGTCGGGCAGGACCGGCACCGCTTGCTGGGCAAGGATCGGGCCGGTGTCGTAGGCGCCGCCAACTAGATGAACCGTGCATCCCGAGAGCTTGCAGCCGTGGGCCAGGACGGCGTCGTGCACATGGTGGCCGTACATGCCTTTGCCACCAAACGAGGGCAGCAGGCTGGGATGGATGTTGACCACCCGACCGGAAAAATCAGCAGGCGGATCCCAGAATTTCAGCCAACCGCACATCGCCACCAGTTGGGCACCGTGAGCCCGCAGCGCCGCACTGACGTCATCAGGTTTGACCGCGATGACCGTGGGGTGGCCGTACGCCGCCGCTTTGTCCAGGCCACCCAGGCCCGGCTTCGAGCCGATGACCACGGCGATCTCCGCCGGCAGGCGACCAGCGGCGATGGCCTGCACCAGGTTGGCGTAGGTCGATCCGGAACCAGAGAGCAGGATGCCGAGGCGTGCGGGCATGGGCGGGGACTGTAGGACGCTGAGCCGATCCGAAAGTCCGTTTTCCCCGTGGCTCTGGGTCCGTACCTGCCTCCTTCCCGGTACCGGTCAGCAACCTAGGCTGCCGCCACCACGGAGATCTCATGGCAATCTGGAGCAAGGGCGGCGACGAGACCAATCAGCTGGTGCACGATTTCACCGTCGGTGACGACTGGAAATATGATCGCGTGCTGGCGCCCTACGATTTGCTCGGCTCCATCTCCCATGCCCAGATGCTGGCTGCGGTTGGCCTGATGCCCGCCGCCGACGCCGTAGCCCTGGTGGGTGGACTGCGGCAATTGCACGGCGAATTCCAGCAAGGCGCGTGGACCATCGACGCCGCCGATGAGGACGTGCATAGCAAGGTGGAGGCCCTGTTGACCGCACGCCTGGGCGAGCCGGCCAAGCGCCTGCACACCGGCCGCAGTCGTAACGACCAGGTCCTGACCGACGTGCGCCTCTGGCAAAAACATACGCTGGCCCGCCTCGCTCAAGAAGCCTGTGCCGCCGCCGAGGCCTTGTTGAGCCAGGCGCAGCAACACGAATTCCACCCCTTCCCCGGGTACACCCACCTGCAACGCGCTATGCCCTCTAGCCTGGGCATGTTCTTCGGCGCCCACGCCCAGGCCCTGGTCGACGACCTGGCCATGGCCGAGGCCGCCTTCACCCTCGCCGACCGCTGTCCCCTCGGCAGTGGCGCCAGCTATGGCGTTGGCCTGCCCCTGGACCGGTCCCTGACCGCCCGCCTGCTGGGCTTCGCCAAGGGTGGCGGTATCGCCATGGCCGACGCCAATGGCCGCGGCAAGGTCGAGACCGCCTGCCTTGACGCCGCTTCGGCCCTGGTCGGCGACCTCAGCCGCTTCGCCGCGGATCTGGTCTTCTTCACCGCAGGCGAATGCGGCTTCTTCACCATCGGCAAGGGCTTTACCACTGGCTCAAGCATCATGCCGCAGAAGAAGAATCTCGACCTCTTCGAACTGCTGCGCGGCCGCGCCGCGCGTTTCCTGGGCCTGCGCACCGGCTTGGCCGCCACCACCCTCGGGTTGTATTCGGGCTATTCCCGCGACCTGCAGGACACCAAGGCCCTGTGCATCGATGGTCTAGCCCTCTGCCGACAGGGTCTGGCCGTGATCAGCGCGTCAGTACCCACCTTGAAGCCGGTGCGCGAGCGCATCCTGGCGGCCCTGACGCCCGACATCTATGCCACCGACGAAGCCTATCGCCTAGTCCGCGAGCAGGGCCTGACCTTCCGCGACGCCTATGTGCAAGTCGGTCGCAACCTGAGCGCCGTCGCCGTCCCCGACCACGACGCCACGGTGCGCAGCCGCACCCACGCGGGCAGCACGGGAAATCTTGGTTTGGATAGCCTGAGCGACGAACTGACAGCCGTCCGCAGCCATTGGGCGGAGCGGCAGGTCGCGATGGAAACGTGCTGGGAGCGGTTGCTGGCGGGGTGAGCAGTGGGATCGGGCAGCGGCCTGTCCTTTTTGCAAATCCCACAAGTGGGTTCCCCGTATTTTATCACTCCCGTACCAATACAATCGAGGGAGCTGTACTTAGCTCAAGTTTATACCCCCGCTTCGATGCTATATAAATATAATTCACCGCCGGGGCCAAATGCCAAGAGTGTTCCTTCCCCTTTTTCGTGATCAACAATAGAATTGGCTAAAACCACATCGTTATACTCTGCTACCAAATCTTGCGCTGGGCCTGCATAGATTTTATAACAGTTAAGGGAAAACTAGAAGACATACTCTTCATCGTCCTCTGCATGCCAGCGGCCTGTGACGTCCGAAAAAAGAACTACTGGATGAATGCCTTTATGAACTTCCTCGGAGTGCAGCAAGACGCAAGTGGTTAACAGAAGTAATGACTTTAGAGCCTGGATAATTTTATTCCTTATTGGCGGGTGGACAAAGGGTGGACAAATGAGGAAGTCAGGACACTCATTTGGTTCCCAGCATGAGGTCGTCTGAGCGACAGGACCGAAAGCCACCGACGCAACGTCAGGTGGCACAAGCGGCTTTCTCCATAGCTGGAAAATGCCAAGGATAACCAACCTGGTCGACTGGCTATGCGGCTTCTCGGCGATGGGCTTGATGGTCAGGAGGCCGCGAATCTTGGTGGAAGAGTGCGGTGTCGAGATGGTTTCTGGTGTGGATGGATTTCTGAGCAGTACGGGTTGAACGCTTACCGTTGCTTTACAATATCTGGTGCCATCTATTTAGACTTCGGCTAGCTGGAATAGCCCAATTCCAAACAGCTAGCGCCGGCACCAAAAATATAAAATAGTTAAACATTATAATCATAAAGACCCTCTCAGGAACGGACAAAAGCAGTAATTCAGTACGGGGATCACGAAATGTCTCGTAGCAAGCCAGCGCAAACAAGGAGAATAACAGGAATACCAGGATCATCATACGACTTGACCCGCGCGTCGCCTTAAAGCAAAGATGATGCGTCATTTAATTGAATCCTTTTAATCTTCCGAGCATTCGCGAAATGGGGCCTGTGTTTTCATTGCACGCGAGAGGAGGAAGTCAGGACACTCTTTTCTTTCCCCAGATATGGCAGCAGCTTAGACCCGGAGGAGGTCAGGACACTCATTTCCTTCCACCGGTGATGTAGCCTCCAAGATGGTACATGCATGTCCCGCACTGCACGTCCCGTACTGCACGTACTGCTTCCCGTACATGCATGTCCCGTACTGCTTCCCCTACTTTGTTCATATTCCCTCTTATCGGACTGCGGGCCTCGCCCCTATCTCCATGCAAGATCATGATGGGACATGCATGTCCCGTAATGCTCTTCCTGCTCTTTCCATCCCCCACTTAAAAAAAGAGCCTTTTTAGCCAAGTCGCCACAATTATCAGAGCGGCAAGCGCCAATACAGCAAAGACAGCCATAATCCAAAATGGTAACACAAAATCATCAGCGTTATAAATCTCCAAAATTGCCGGAATATTCAATGCCAGAAGAATCAGACATGCAAGGCTGGCGAAAATAATGGGACCTCTTTTCACCTTCTTATTAGTCTTTTTCATGCCATTGGATCCGTTCAACCCGGCGAACTTGGGTGGGAATTATTCCAATGTACATCGTAATAAATCGTGCTCGATACCATGCAGCCAAGCAAATTGGGAAGAGAAGAGAGCTAAAACACTCATTTCGTACCCCAGACATGGCAGCAGCTTAGACCCAACTTCCTACCACTCAATACAGGGATCTTGACATGGAGGCATTGTGGGTCAATTATGGCCCATATTCATTGACCACTCCCCGCGCCTTGTCATTCAGGATGCCCGACCTGGGGCTTTTCACCTGAGCAGCCGCTGTGTGCGGCGGGCGTTCCTTTGTGGCGATGCCGCCGAGCACCGCCGAGCGTGGCTGGAACAGGGCATTAAAATCCAGGTCCAGCCGTTCGCCATCGATGTGCTGACCTTCGGACGACTATAGGGCATACATTTCTGTTCCCATTCCTGACAGCGCCTTACAGCCGATAGCCCGCCACTCAACACAAGCCATGCAACCAATCGCCCGGGCAGACCAAGCCCAATAATCCAATCACTACCCCGCGCGCGTAAACGGCAGCACCACCGCCGGCGGCACGTTCAACCAGACCCGCTTTGACGGATGGCTGCGGAAGCCGGGCGGATCAAATTTACGCCAGGCCCGCTTTGAATAGGTGAACTGCACGTAGCGTCGGCCCATGGGCAGCACTTCGGCCACGGCGTTCAGGATGCCGGTCGAGATGTGCCGGGGCAGGGACAGCAGCGGTAGGCCGCTGACCACGGCGGCGACGTCTCCGACGGCAATGCCCAGGTCGTTGAGGTGCTTTGGCAATTGGGTGGCGCAGCCCTCGACCACGGTCACGCCGGGTAGGGCCGCGCGCAGGCTGCGCACGAAGACGCTGTTGAATTCGACTGCGACGATGCGGTTGTGCGGGAAACGGCGCACCAGTTCCTTGGTGAACGAGCCGGTGCCGGGGCCGAGTTCAAGCACCACCTGGCCCGGGCGGATGTCGCCAACCATCTTGGCCATCGCCCGCGCCAGTGAGGGGCCGCTTGGGGCGATCGCTCCGGTGGTTCGCCAGTGTGACGCCATCTGGCCGAGAAACATCAGGGTGCCGCGCATCGTGATAGAGCAGACGCCAGCAGCGGGGCCAGTCAAGCCGACCTTGGAGACGTACCTGCGGTGGGTGACATTCTCCGTGACGACCTTGCCTGCCACGGCACGGTGTGGCCATGCCTGTCGCTCCTTTGCCGGCCTGGGGACTGCCACCGTGGCCACAGCCTCCAGCGTTGCTGCCGAACGCCTGGTGCGCTGCCAATCCGTTGCCCTGGCGCCGACCCGTGCTGGTGCATCTGCCGGCCGCCGCGGGCATGCAGCACGTCAGCAGCGGTGGGGTGCGCGTCCCTTTGCAGGCCACCAGTCAGGGCAGCTGTGCGCTCCTCACCTTGGGTCCTGGCGAACGTCGCGTACTGACGCCTGCGCCAGAGCCGCTCAATGGCATCGGCATCGAAGCCACCGTGCGCGTGCTGGACAACGGCCGGGTGCGGGCCGAATTCGATGCCGCCGGACGGGTCGAGCGCCTGTGTTTTGATGGGGATTTCACGGCTTTGGCCGCGGCCCTGGGGGGCTGGGGCGACGCCGCCACCTGCCGCGTCCTGGAAGCGGGTCCGGTGCGCGCGCGCTTGGCCGTGGAGCATCCCGGCGGTGTCGCCATGTGGGAACTTCGCCTGCACGATGACGTCCTGCGTCTACATGGGACCTTCGACCCAGTGGCGCTGGTCGGCATGGCCAGGCAGCCCAGTGCCGATCCCCAGGTCACCATCTGCGGTGACCAGTTGCGCGGTCTGGCGGTAATGTCGCCGACGTTGCTGACCCTGGGCCAGGCCGAAGGTGCGCCGACGGCGGCGTCATCCGAGCTGCGTTTTGCCCGGCCGCGACGACCCTGGCAGGGCCTTAGTCTGGGCCAATGGGCGCGGGATCGTGACGAGGTGGCCATCGACGGCGAGTCCGCTCCGGCCAGCCATCGCCTGGTCGATGCGGACGATCTGGTGGTGGTGGCGGCCGGTGAACTGGCTGGCTGGCGGCATCTGCTGTTCAGCGAAGTCGGCGGCACCCATGCCCGTGCGGTGCTGTATCCACTGCTGCTGGTCCAGGCCCAGATCCGCTCAGAGCCCGAGGCCGCCTGGCGCGCCGCCACGCTGACGCGCGAAGGCGATGGCGTCGTGCTATCCCTGCAACCTGGGGGTATGCTGGAGGTACGCTGGCTTAGCGCGGCACCTGAGCATGGTGCCGATTTCCATCCAGCATCACCCGGACCCTGATCAGCCTCATGAC
>JBBQTJ010000158.1:0-7851 GCA_038213315.1 Planctomycetota bacterium | reverse complement strand
GCTTCCAGGGTGACCTTGCGCAGGACCTCGGGGCCGTCCTTTTTAAAATCCTCTTTGCGGGTCGGGTCGACGTGGCCGCGCAGGATGATGCGTGAGCCGGGGCTGACTTGCAGGAAGGACTTCACAGCGTCGAGGAAGGCGAGGTTTTCGGGGCGGGACATGTCCAGCTGGTCGCTGTTGGCCTGGAACAGGAAGCGCAGGTCCTTGGACAAGGTGGGGGTGTCCTCCACCGCCTGGGTGCTCTGGCGGATGGGGGCGATGGCGATCTGTTCGGCGGCGAAACGACCGGTCTTGGCGGCGGCCTCAAGCGGCTTGCCGTCCATGAAGCGAGACGAGTCGGCGGCATTGCGGATCATGCTGCCATAGGCCAGCACGGCGGACTGGTAGATGCCGCTGTAGCTGCCGGCGCTGGCGATGGTGCCGGCGAAGAAGGCCTGGTTTTCAGGCTGGTTGGCGAAGTGCACCTTGGCGAGCTCGCTGCTGGCCTGCTCGGGCGTCCAGCCAAAAGCCTTGGTCAGCAGGCCGAAGTGGGGCGTGGCGTTGGCGCGCAGTTGCGCGTTGCCCCACAGCGCGCCTTCAACCAGCTTGGCGACCTGGTCCGGCTGGGCTTGGGCGAAGCCGCCATTGACGGTGAGGATGTCGGCAACAATCAGCAGATTGCGGTTGCTGATCAGCATGCGCGCCTGGCCGCCGGACGCCGCCACCACCTCATCAGTGAAAGGCGCCCAGCCGACACAACCGGCCAGGCGTTTATCGCCCGCAGCCAGGGCCTTGGCGAAGACTGCGCAGCTCTGCTCGGCGTCGCCGGCATAGACCACGCCGACTGCCTCGCCCGGGTCACCGGGCACGTCCATGGTCACGACTTCAAGGCCGGCCTCTTGTGTCAGATAGCGCAGGAAGAAGTCAGCCTCGTTGAACTGGGTGGCGACCAGCACCTTGCCCTTCAGATCGTTGACGTTGCGGATATCGCTGCGCACCACGATGCCATTGGCGCCGCGGCTGAAGGACAGCAGCAGGGGCACCGTGACGGCGTACTGCCGGCCCAGCACGGCCAGCACATCGACGGTGGTGGCGCTGGCCATGAACTGGCCTTCGTTCAGCTTGCCCCAGTTGTCGCCTTCGCTTTTCACCAGCTTGACCTTCAGGCCCAGTCGGCCGAATTCGCTATCGGCGTTCGGTTCAAGGCCGCCGTTGGCGACGATCAGGCCGGCGTAGCCCGCGTACTCGCTGATATCCAGGATAAGCACGCCATCCTTAGCCTGATAGGTGCCGGCGGGCGGCAGGCGGGGGATTGCGGATTCGGCAGGGATCAGGCCCTCGATGGCAGCGGTGTTGGCCGCCGGTGCCGTCACCGGCACGTTGGGCGTGAGAACGGTGCCCTGCGGAGTCGCCGGCTGGGGTGCATTGGCTGGACGGAACATCAGCCAGGCCCCCAGTCCCACTAGGCCAAGAATCATCATCAGCGAAAACAGGCCGCCGAGGGGCGTCAGACCGGGACGTTTAGGATCGTTCATGGGGACTCCGGAGTGGTGGTGCGAGAAGAAGTACCCGTACGTGAGGCGGAAACCGGCAACGGGGCCACGCCACCGAGCAGTTCGGGGCGCTCTTCAAGCCAGCGCTGGCTGGTGCCCAGGGCCTCGCCGATGGCGTCGATGGTGCGACTGACCCCGCCCGCGTCAGTGGACAGCAGGGCCTGCTCGCGCACCAGCTCGACCTGCTGGGCCAGGCGCTCCAGTTCAGCCTCGACCACGGCTTGGCGCTCGCGGGCTTCGCGCTGCGCGACCAGGCGCTGGTCCAGGACTCGCACCTGGGCGTCCAAGGCAGCCCGCAGATCACCGCCGGCATGCTCGCCTTGCCGGATCAGGCCGGTGCGGCGACGCTCCAGATCAGCGGTGCGCTGATCCTCCTCCGACGAGGTCACCCGCACCAGGGCGCTATGCGCCACCAGCAGACGCAGATGCACGCCGAGCAACTGATCCAAGCTGCGTTGACGTTCCTCTTTCAGCAGGTCGTCGCCAGCGGTGGGCAGGGCGGTGATCTCGGCGCAGCGCGCCGCCAACCGCCGCTGACGCGTCTGGGCCTGGCCATCCAATTGAGCAAGGAGGGCGCGCTGGGCGGCGGCCTCGTCATCGACGCGGATGCCGCGTTCCTGCGCGTCGATGGCGCGCTGGAAGCGCCGGTTCGTGGCCAAGCCCAGCAGATAGGCCAGTTCCAGCCCGGCGCCGATCAGCCACGCGCCAGGATGGGCCAGCAGGCCGACCATGCCCACCGCCGCCACAAACACCCAGTTCGGCGGCAGCGGCATGCCCAGGGGTCGGGCATTGAAGGCGGCTTTCAGATAGGTGCCGAAGGCCATGATGAGGCGCAGCCTAGGAAGGAAGTGCGCGGGGCGAAGTGCGGAGTGCGGAGTGCGCGGCGCGGCGCCGGGCGACCCTCGACCGGGGGCCTGGCGACGGCATTCTTCGCGCATGCTCCGCTCTGCCAGCCTACTTGCCCTGTGCCTCGCCCTGCATGCCGGCGAGGCGGATCCCCGGGCTGAATTGCGCGCCTTGGCCGCCGAGACCGGGCGCCTGTCCCGCGCCTTCAGCCTGGTCCAGCAGGTGGTCGCGTCCAGCGTGGTGTCGGTGCACACCAAGGTGCAGCAATATCGCGCGGTGGTGAACCCCTGGGGTGAGGTGCTGGCCCTGCGACCGGGCCGCCAGATCGAAGTGGGCGAAGGCTCGGGCTTTGTGGTGCGCAGCGACGCCACCGGCAGCTGGATCGCAACCAATGCCCATGTTGCCGTGCAACGCGGCGATGACGACGACTACCTGACCGACCGCAAAGGTCAGCCGCGCTGGTTCGACCGGCTGGTGATCGAGTTGTCGGATGGGCGCCTGGTCGAATCCAACCCAGTGGGCGTCAGCACCGAAACCGACATCGCGGTGGTGAAGATCGCGGTGCCGAACCTGCCCGCAGTTGAATGGGCCGACAGCGATGCGGTCCATGCGGGCGACTGGGTGGTGGCCCTGGGTTATCCCTTGGGCGTGGGCCTGTCCCTGACCAGCGGCGTGATCAGCGCCACCGACCGCGCGATGGGCGGCGGCGCCACCGGGTACTTGCAGACCGATGCCGCGATCAATCCAGGCAATAGCGGCGGACCCTTGGCCGACCTGCTCGGCCGCATCATCGGCATCAATGCCAGCATCCGTTCGACCACCGGTGCGAACATCGGTCTGGGTTTCGCGATCCCCGCACGCCTGGCGCAGCGCGTCATCGCCGACCTGATCGCCTACGGCACGGTGCGCTGGGCGGCGATCGGCCTGACGGTGGACGACCTCAGCGCCGAACAGGCCACCTCCTTGGGCCTGCCGCCCCGGCCCCAGGTGCTGGTCACCCGCGTGCAGCCCGACAGTCCGGCAGCCAAGGCCGGCCTGCGCCGACGTGATGTCCTGCTGGCGGTGGATGGCATCCCGGTGCGGCAGCAGGTGCAGTATCGCGGGCGCCTCGCTGCCGCGACGATCGGCGCGACCATGACCCTGACGGTGGGCCGGGACGGCGCCGAACTACACCTGCCGGTGGTTACCGTCGGCCACGAGGCCCTGACCGCGACCCCAGCTGACCCGGCCCGCACCGGCCGCCTGGCCGCCTTCGAACTGACCGTGGCCGAGGACGGCAGCCCCGGTCTGGTGGTGGTGGACGCCCATCCCACCGGCCCCGCCGGCCGTGCCGGCCTGGACCCTGGTGACCGCATTCTTGCGATCCGCGGCCTGAGCGAAGTCACCCGCCTGCAAGACCTGGCACCGCTGGCCGAGCGACGCGAAGCCGTGCTGCAAGTGGTGAAGGACGGAGTGAACCGATGGGTGCGGGTCGTTCGATAAAACAGTCTTCTAGAAGTCGCGGGGTCGCGGGGTCGAAGATCGCCCGTTCTTGACGCCTCGCGGTGCACCAAAAAGTTACAGGTCGTCTGCGGTCCTGACCTGGCAACCCCTGCCCGACCAGGGCGGCACGCACCGTGCCCACACCCTCTGGACCCCTGCGGCCCCGTGACCGCCAGTTGTTGAAGCACGCCCTATTGACGAAGTTTATTTCGTTAATAGTATTTCGTGATATCGGATACTAGTATGCCTCATGTCGCCGCTCTCGTTCCTCTGCTCGCCATCGCGCTCATCCCGCTGCTCGCGTGGACCGATCACGCCCGCCAGGGCGAACGTGCCGGCCAGGGGACCATGGCCTGGCTGCTGGTGTTGGGCGCCGCCGCACTGATCGGCGTCATCGTGCTGCCCGGCGAGGGCGTCATGCTGTCACTGACGGGGAACTGGCTGGCGGGCGGCTTTGGCCTGCGTCTCGACCGCATCACCTTGGCGATGGCGCTTCTGATCGGACTGGTGGGGGCCGCGGCCACGGCCTACAGCGGGCGGCAATTGGTCGGCGATGTTGGTCGACCGGCCTTCATGCGGGCGCTCGCGCTGACCATCGCGTCCGCACTGGTCCTGGCGCTGAGCTCGAATCTGTTGCAGATCGCCTTGTGCTGGCTGGTGGTCAGCGCAGGGCTGCATCGCCTGCTGCTGCACCACGGCCAACGCAGTGGGGCGGTGCTGACCGCCCGGCACAAGTTCCTGGTGAGCCGGATTGGCGACCTGGGCATGGTCGTGGCCGTTGTTTCCCTCCTGCCGGCCTTCGGCACCCTCGACCTGGGCGCCTTGGCCGCTGCCGCCGCCTCCGCCAGCCCGGGCCAGCACACGGCCCTGACCTGGGCTGCCTGCGGCTTGGCGCTTGCCGCCATCGCCAAATCTGCGCAGTTCCCCCTGCACGGCTGGCTGCCCCAGACCCTGGAAGCGCCAACCGCAGTCTCGGCCCTGATGCATGCCGGCATCATCAACGGCGGCGGCTTCCTGCTGATCCGCTGCAGTGGGATCCTGGTCCATGTGCCGTCGGTGCTCACCGTCCTGGCCGTGATTGGCACGCTTACTGCCATCCTTGGCGTCTTGGCGATGTGGGCGCAGACCGACATCAAGAAGGCCCTCGCGTGGTCGACGGTGGCGCAGATGGGTTTCATGATCCTGGAATGCGGCTTGGGCGCCTTTGCGGCTGCGCTGCTGCATCTGCTCGGTCACGGCTGCTACAAGGCACACGCCTTCCTGCGCTCGGGCTCGGTGGCACCTGCATTGATGACTGCTGCACCCATCAATACGAGCGCGGCACGGGCCGCAGGGATCTGGGTCTGCGCCCTGGCGATCGCCACCGCCCTGGTGTGGCTGGCGCACCGCGCCATGGGCGGCGTCCCCTGGGCCGCGCCGGGTGGGGTGCTGCTGTCGCTGGTGATCGTCCTGGCGGCAGCCCAGTTGCTGATCGCACCGGTGCCAGGTGCGCGGTGGCGCGGACTGGCTGGGTGTGCCGCCTTGATCGTGGTGGCGATTCCAGGCCTCCACATGGTGCACCTCTTCCTGGAACCGTTGCTGGGCAAGGTCGCCGATCTGACCGCCCGAGGCGCCGCAGGCACCGCCATCGCCGTGCTCATCGGTGCCGCGCTCATCGGCCTGGCCACCCTCGGTGTGCTGCTGCCCAACCTGGGCCGGGTAAGGTGGGCGCAGGCCTTGCGCATCCATGCCAGCCAGGGCTTCTATCTCGGGATCCACGCCGAGCGCGCGGTGCGCTCGCTTTGGCCCCTTGCAACACCGACCACACCTGGAGACCGGTCATGAGTGCTTCGGTCATCAGCGCTGAGCCCGAGCTCATCAATGCCGCCGTCCAGCGGGCCTGCCGGCGGGTCGCACCGCTGTGGGAGCTGCACGAGCTGGTCGCGGTAAATCCCTACCTGGGCCATGCCGACACACCGCTGCTAAGCGCCGATGCGCGGCTGCGCCGTTGCTTGGGCGACGGCGTTCTGCCCAGCCCAGGGACATTGGCAGAGGCTTGGCGGTCCGGACGTTTCGCCGCGCAGGATGTGCTCGCCGCCGCGCAGGAGTTGGGCCTAGATCAGGCCGACGCCCAGGCGCTGGTCGCGCAGCTTGCGACGTCCGACTCCGGGCCGGCCACCGCCGACGGCGCCAAGGTGCTGGGCATCGCTGCGCGCCTTCACGGGGCGGGCCATGGCCCGTGGCCAGACTGGATCGCCGCCGATCTCGGCCGCTTCCTGGCGGCGCGGCATAGCCAGGGCATCGCCCGTTTTACCACCGCGTGCACTGCGAACCTGTGGCAGGATTGGCGCCGCCAGGCGCTGTACGATCACAGCCTGGCAGCGCACGGAGTGCGCGGAATGCACCGCTTCCTGGTCGAGCTTCCTGACGACGCCAAGGCCGTGCGACAGGCCTGCCTGACTGCGCTGGGGGTCGGCACCGACGATCTGGAAGAGTATGCGACCCACCTGCTTGGCACGCTCCAGGGCTGGGCCGGTGCCCTGCGACGGCTCGGCTGGACCGGCGATGACATCGGACCGGTGGCCGAACTGCTGACCATCCTCCTGGTCCTGGAGGCAGCGCTCGCCGCGCTGCACCACCAGTCGCCGGCAGGTCTCAGGCGGCCACAGCTGCCGCGGGACAACCGACCCACACCGGCGTTGGCGCTGCTGCCCATGCGCGCGGCGGAATTGGGCTTTCAACGGCGCTTCCTGACGCCCCTTGCCGCCCGCGCAGAGAACTCCGCCAGCCCTGCCGTCAGACCCGATGTCCATGCGGTCTTCTGCATCGACGTGCGCTCAGAACCTTTCCGGCGCGTGCTTGAGGCCGTGGCACCCAGCATCACCACCGTCGGCTTCGCCGGCTTCTTCGGGGTGGTGGGCGCAATCGACGACGGCCTCGGCATCCGCGCCCAGTGTCCGGTGCTGCTGTCGCCCCAGCACCACGCGCGCATCGCGCCGCCGCGCAGCCGTCGCTGGACCGGGCAGATGCTCGGCTTTCTGCGCCGTTCGGCGGGCGGCGGCTTCACCTATATGGAGACCGCCGGATTCAGTGCCGTGGTGCCGCTACTGCGCGAGACCCTTGGCTTGGCGCAAGCCGCCACCAGCGGCGATGCCGACGCGGGCGGCAACCCAGAGCACCGCACCCCGCTCGATCTGGCCGCCATGCCGATGGACCAGCGCATCGCCGTGGCCCGCAGCATCGTCCAGCACGTGCATCTGGAGGGCGTTCCTGGTCGGCTGCTGCTGCTCTGCGGCCACGACAGCTCATCGGCCAACAATCCTCAGGCGGCCGGGCTGGCCTGTGGCGCCTGCGGCGGCCATGGTGGCGGCAGCAACGCACGCATTGCCGCAGCGATCCTCAACCATCCCGAGATCCGCGCCGCGCTCGGCGGGATCATTCCGGACGACACCGTCGCCGTGGCCGGACTTCACGACACCACGCTCGATCAGATCACCATCCTCGATCGCGATGCCGTCCCGGCAGGCCACGTGGCCGACTTGGTACGCCTTGAGCAGGCCTTGGCGCAGGCCGGCCAGCTGGCACGCGTGCGGCGCGCACCCACGATCCCGGGGCTGGCAGCGGGCGACCCCCTGGCTGCCCTGGTCAAGCGTGCGCGGGACTGGGCCGAGCCACGCCCCGAATGGGCCCTGGCCGGCTGCGCCGCCTTCATCGCCGCACCGCGCGCCTGGACCCGCGGCTACGATCTGGGCGGTCGCGCCTTCCTGCACAGCTACGATGAAGCCAACGATGCAGAGCACCGCACCCTGGAACTGATCCTTACCGCCCCGGTGGTGGTCGCCTCCTGGATCGCACTGCAATACCACGCTGCGGTGGTCGCCCCGCGACGCTGGAGCAGCGGGCGTAAGACGATCCACAACCCGGTCGGCATGCACGGCGTGATGCAGGGCAACGACGGTGATCTGGCGGTCGGCCCCGCGTGGGAGTCGATCCACGACGGCGCCGCCTTCCG
>JBBQTJ010000157.1:0-7868 GCA_038213315.1 Planctomycetota bacterium | reverse complement strand
ACGGCGCGCACATCGTAGGTGCTGTGCAGATTCACGCCCACCGGCCAGACCCACTTGCCGCCGGCGCTGAAATAGCGGCGGTCGGCGTCCACGCGCACCCAGTCATCATAGGGTTCGCCGGTGGCCACCAGGGGCGGCAGGGCGACGGTGGCCGAGCGACCATCGCCCCAGCGGGCGAGCAACGTCAGCGCATGTCGGCCGGGCACGGCCGGACGCAGGCGCACGGCGAAGAACGGTGCGCCATCGGGCAGCAGCTCTTCACGATCGCCGCGATCACGCTGGCGCATGGGCTGCTGGTGGAAGCCGGGGATGAGGCGGACCGTGCCATCGGGTGCGGTGACCTGCAGGTCCAGGGCGAAGACCGCCGGATCCCAGGGATTCACCGGCCAGGGGCAGGGCCGCACGGCCAATTCCCAGCGCTTGCCTGTCGGCGCGCTGATGAGGCCCGCGGCCAGACCCGGCAGAACCAGATCGTCCAAGCGCGTGGCGCCAGCCGGGTCAGCGCCGATGGCCTCAATCCGGGCATCCAGGCGCACCTCCGCGGCGGCCCCGGCGGCGCTCCACAGGAAGATGCCGATGCGTCCCGCATCCACCGCGGTGGCCGGGGTGAAGCTGCCACGATGGCCTTCGGCAAGCGCGCGGCTGTCGAGCACCAGGCGCACAGCGTGCCTGCCCGGGCGCAGCGGCGCGTCATGCAGCACCTGCCACCAATGTCCGTCCCCATCGGTGCGATACGCGCCCAATCCCAGGTCGGCCGGCGCGTTCGCGGGCACCGCGACGTCGATCAGCACCGCGACGGGACCGCTGCGTCCAGTAGTCAGCGGCACCACCGTGGTGAGCGGTGCGGCCAGACGGACCCTGGCCACCGTGCGCTTGGGGAGGATGATGCGGCTGTCGCTGGCCAGATCGAAGGTGACATCGTCCGCGACCGTAGTTGCGGTCAGCGCGCCCGACGCGGTCAGCGCCAAGGTACCGGGACCAGACACGCGCGCGGCCAGGTCCCCGGGCCCGACGGCCAGGGTGCCACCCTGCAGCAGTACCCGTCCATCGCCCCCCAGGACCGGCGTGGCGAGACGGTGACCGGCCAGCTCAAAGGCGGCGCTGGCGCTTAGCGACACGTGCGCAGGCCCACGCTGCAGATCGGCGCCCAGGGTGACCCGGCCGGCGATGATCAGTCGGCCCACGTCCAACGGACCGGCCAGGATCACCTCATCAAGCGCCCGCACAGTGCCTGCGCCGCTGATCGCGCCGACCTGACGCAGTCCGGCCAGGCTGACCCGGCTGGGGCTTACGAAGGCATTGGCCGGCACCGTCTGCCACGTTGCGCCGAGGCTCGAACCGGTGCGGCCGGCATTCCACAACAGGCTGATGCTGTTGCCGCCACTGCCATCTTCGTATTGCACCCGGATCCGCCAGGTGCCCACGGGGAGGTTGCGATGCACGGTGCGCTGAGTCGCCGCCTGGCCCTGGCCCCAGCCGTTCTCGCCCCATTCGCCGGCGTTGGCCTTGCCATCGCCGTTCACGTCCAGCCAGACCCGGCTGCCATCGTCGCTGACGGTGGCCAGGTCGATGCCGGCGCGCTCGACCAGCAGCCAGCCGTCCCACTGGACCGAGAAGTCCTCCCAGTCAGCGGAACCGTTGCTGCTGATCTGGGCGGCCCGGCGATCGGCCTCGCTGCCGAAGGCGGAGTCGGGCTTATGTAATTGCGCTTCGGTGCGGACCAGTCCGGGTTTGCCGGTGGCCGTCCAGTCGTTCTGGCGAACGCCGCGGCGTGACCCTGGGAAATAGCTGGCCGTCAGCCCGCCGGTGCCGGTGCCTTCAAGCGTGACGGTGGCTTCCAGAGTCTGGCCGGTGCCTTGGATGGTCGCGCCACCCTGCACCACGCGGATGGCCGCGGGGGCGCTGGCGGAGAGGACCAGGGTCTCGCCATCACGCAGCATCACGGGATCCGCGGCGTGCAGCAGGACACCGGCAACAAATAGCAGAAGGGGGCGGAGCACGAACACGGCAGGTGAACGTACCCGCAGCCACTTACGAATGTGGAAGTCCGCCTCTTGCCACCAGTGTGGGGTGCAGTCGCGTTACGGTTGGAGCACTGCCACGCCCCACGGGTCCAGCGTCAGTGGCCCGGCGCTGCGGACCGTGCCGGTGACGAGGTCAGTGCCGGCGGGGGCCATAGGAACAGTGGCCGCAACATCCCCATGGTTGATCAGGAACCACAAGGTGCGTTTGCCATCCGTGCGCTGCACCACCTCGACCACGTCCGGCACGCCGGGCAGCTGGGGCGTCAGGCCGGCCAGCACGGTCAGCGTCGGCAGCAGGGCGCGGATCACCGGCGCCATCAGGTAGGTGCCCACATACACCACCCGTCCCGCGCCGACGCGGTTCACCGTCACCGCCGGGCTGCCGGCGAAGAAGCGGCTGGTCCAGGTGGCCAGCGGCGTGGCGGTGGTGCAGACGAGCTGCTCGCACCACTGGTCGGCGGCGATGGTCGCGCCGTCCAGCGCGAAGGTCGTGGGGACATGGCCGATGTTGAGGCGCTGGTATTCCTCCACCGTAATGCCGGCAAGGGGGCGGAACACGCTGGGGAAGGTCTGGTCAGTGACGTGGTTGTTGTCGAGCCGCCGCTGGCCGCAACGCGCGCCCAGCACCAAGGTGCCGCCCGCCTCAACCCAGCGGGTCAGGCCCGGGATCCACGCCGGGTCGAAGGCCGCCCAGTGGGGGATGACGTACAATTTCAGGCCGGCCAGGTCGTCAGCAGGATGGACGCAGCCCACCGCGTACTTGCCCTCCAGCAGGGCCTGGTGCACGGTTTCACCCATCCTCTCAGGGCCGGGCAGGCCGTGGCTGATCACGCCGTCGGCGGCGTTGACCTCCAACGGTACCGAGGCCACCGCGCAGTCGATGTGCACGTAGGTGCCAAGTACCGCCGGGCCTACTCTCTTGAGCTCGTTGCCGATGCGCGACAACTCGGCGTAGCGGCGGCGCGGCACGTTGTCGTGGTCAAGGATGCCGCACCAGTACTCCTCGGCGCCGAAGCGGCAGGAGCGCCAGCGGAAATGCAGCAACTGGTCGCAGCCGCGCCCGATCGAGGTGTAGACCTGCTGACGCATCTCGCCCGGTTCGAGAGTGGAGTGCAGGTAGTTGCCCTGGCCGCCGGGGCCGGCCTGCTGCTCGGGGACGACGAAGTTGCCGCCGTAGGCGCGGGTGCGGTCGCACGCCCAGGCGTGCCAGCGGGCCTTATCGGCGGGCGCGGCGAAGCCCGGATAGAGATCGACGCCCAGCACGTCCAGGTCGGTGGTGAAGCGCCCGTGGTAGTCGATGCCCCAGAAGGTGCCGTTGTGCATGATGAACCAGCGCGGATCCGCCGCGCGCAGCAACTTGACCTGATCGTGCTGGAAGTCAGCAACCCGGTCGGCGACAAAGCGCAGGTAGTCAAGCCGGGCCGAGGGGTTCTGCCAGGTGGGCAACTGATCCCGAGGCGTGGTGACCTGGCTGAAGTCGTTGAGGGTCTGGGCCCAGAAGGCGTTGCCCCAAGCGGTGTTCAGCGCCGCGATGGTGCCGTAGCGGGCCTTGGTCCAGGTGGCGAAGCCGGTCTGACAGGAGGCGCAGTGGCATTCGGCGAAGTGGCAATTGAACTCATTGTCGGTCTGCCAGCCGATGACGTTGGGGGCGGCCTTGAAATGTGTCGCCATGGCCGCCGTGATGCGCTTGCTGTAGTCGCGGAACACCGCATTGCCGGTGCACAGGTGTTGGCGCGAACCGTGCACCTGCGCCACACCTTTGGCGTCGACCCGGTGGATGCCGGGATGCTTGACCGTCAGCCAACGCGGCGCGGCGGCGGTAGGCGTGCCCATGATCACGCTGATGCCATGGCGGTGCAGCTCGGGCAGCACCCGGTCGTAGAACGAGAAGTCGAACTTACCCTCCTCGGGCTCGAAGAGGTCCCAGCTGAATTCACCCAGACGCACCACCGTCACCCCGGCCGCCGCCATGCGCGCCGCATCCTCGCGACGGGTGGCGTCGTCCCAGTGCTCCGGGTAATAGCAGACGCCGTAGTGGAAGCGGTCGAAAGTGGTGGGGCGGCGGTGGTTCATGCTGGTCAGTATGCCTAGCCGCAGTGGGGACGCCATTTGTGGGAGGGGGAATGGGCTATCATTTTTGGCCCCGGGGACGGGCCGGTTTGGTGAACGGGTTATGGTGGATGGGGTATGGGTTATGGTAAAGGCAGACAGCCGATCGCGGCATCGCGCCATAACCCATACCCCATCCACTATAACCTGTTCAACGCTCTCCACGCCGATACTTCATTGGACTGCAGCCCACATGCTTGCGGAACAATGCCGTGAACGTGAAAGGATTCGCATAGCCCAAGTCGCGGGCGATGTCCTGGATCGGGCGGTTGCTGCTGAGCAGGATGGTGCGGGCGTGCTCAAGACGGCGGCGCAGGCGGTAGTCGCCGGGGGACAGGCCGGTGAGTTCGCGGAAGCGCTTGCGGAAACGATCGTAGGGCAGGCCCAGGTCGCGGGCCACTAGGCTGAGGTCGGCGATCGGATCGTCGGTCAGCAGGCGGCAGGCCCGCTCCATGTCCAGGTCGGCGCCGGCGGCGTGCGGCTCGGGACCCAGCAGCGACAGCAGCAGGCCCTGCAACCGCACCAGGAAGTGCGGCAGGTTGCTGGCGGCGGCGGCGCCCAGGGCGTCGGTGGTGCGCCACAATTCGCGGATGATGCCGGGCGCGATCCCGGGGGTGCGCACGGGCGACTGGCGCTGCAGTACGCCCATGACCTCAAGTGCCCCGGCCAAGGTTGAGCCGAGATGGATGTAGCATTCCGCCCACGGTGGCGAGGCCTCCAGATTGAGGTCGTGGATCTGGCCCGGGAAACGTTGGAACAGCGTGCCGGGGCCGATCGCCCAAGTGTGTCCAGCGATGGTGAGGCGACCCCGGCCACGCAGGCACAGCACGGCGCTGTAGGCCTCTCGCGCGGTGCCGCGATTGTCCCAGCCCGCCGGCTTGATCATGAACCCGCAACCCAGCACGCGGGCGTCGCCCTGGCCGCCCAGGCTGCGCATGGTCAAGTGGTTGGCATAATAGGCGGACGGGAGTACGGACATGGCTGGCCAGCGGAACGCAGTGTAGCACCAAAAATGATAGGCGGAATCGCCGGGCGACCTGGTCGCCGATGCCTACACGCCGTGTGCTGGTGAGTCACTTCTTCGCTGGCGCCGCCGCCTTGCCGAAGGCGAGCGGGACGGTCACCTCCTTGAGGTCCTTCCAGGTCTTGAGCGTGACCACGAACTTGCCGGTGGCCTTGGCGAAGTTGTAGGTACGGCCGTCGCCGCTGCCGCTCCAGCCCTGGCTGTTGATCTTCTTGTTGTCGACGGTGACGGCGATTTCCGCGATGTCGGCCAGGGGACCGGTCACGGTGATGCCTTGACCGTCGCCGCCGAACATGCCCTTCTTGCCCTCAGACTTGTCCACCGACACGGTGAAGCCGGCCAGGGTGACGGCCGCGTCGCCCGGGCTGAGAGGCGTTGATGCGGAGGTGACCAGTTCGCCGCCGATCTTCACCACGATGGTGCCGGCCAAGGTCAACTGATCCATGCGGCCGATCAGGGCGTCCTGACCTTCGACGGTGAACGAGGCATACTTGCCGTCTTCACTGGCTTTGGGAAAGGAGCCCATCTTCCAGGTGGGTTTGCCGCTGCGCGAATTGGTCACGTCCTTGCCGGCCAGGGCCAGGGCGGTGATCTCCAAGCTCTCATCCTTGATGGCGACCAGATCTTCGCCTTGGATCAGGAAGGCCATCTCCCAGCCGGGCTCGATGCCCATGGGCTTCACGTCGAAAGGGACCTCTGCGGGCAGGGGGGTGCAGGCCTTGACCATGATCACGCTGGCGACCGGTTCGGCGGCGGGGGCGGCGGCGGCGAGGGTGCAGGACGCGAGCAGGATGAGGGGCAGGCGCATGGGATGGCTCCGAGGATGGGAGATACACGTAGGGATGAGGAAAGGAGGAAGTCTGCATGAGGAAGGTAGGGCCTACAAGCCCTGCCTTGCGAGCCACCGGCGACCCGTCCAGGCTCCGTCATGATCGTCCTTTGGTCGCCGCGTCGCTGCTGGGCGTGGCCTTGATGTGGTGCCCCTTCAATCATATCCACTATCGCCGTTGGTTCTTCATCACTTTGAATGAGTGGGAGCTGCCGGTGTGGGGCGCGGCGGCGGTGTCTGCTGTGGTCGGCGTGTTGGTCGGCATCGGCATCGGGTATCCCGTAGTAGGCGCGCTGCTCGGCTTTTTGGCCGCGCCCTTGCTGGGCGCGGGGGCGGGCTGGTGGATCCTGCGCCAGGGCTGGGTGGAATGCGAAGGCTGGGACCTGCCCACCTGGTGGGCGACCCGGCACCTGTGCGGCTTCGAGCGCACCCAGTTGCACCGTGCACAGACTGCCGGCGTGGCTGCGGCGGTGGCCCCCGAGGGGGTGCAGCGGCGGCAGCCCGGCGCCGGCGTGCGCATCGCGGTGGGCAGTGGTTCGGGCAGTCGTGCAGCAGCAGTAGCGGCCGTCGATGCCGGGTTGGCTGCCGAATTTTAGGCCGAGATCAGCGCTGATCTGGCCAAGGGTGAAGTGGACGTGGCCCTGGCCACTTATGACGCGGCGCGCACCCGCTTGAAAGGGTGGGTGCCACCGTGCCGGTCATCGATCCGCTCACCGACCGCCTGCATCAGGCTAAGCGCTATTATGACGCCTTGCGCTGCGCTGAGGATGCGGCGCAGCAGCACGGCGATGGCGCCAATGATTGCTGCCTGATCGCCGCCGGCATCTTCATTCGCCAACAGCACCGGCCCCGAGCCGGCCTGGCCCACTTGGATGCGATCCCCGCAGCAGCGATCCGGCCGCAGCACCGCGAGCAGGTGGACAAACTACGCGTCCAGGCCGACGCCTTGATTGCCGAAGGTGTGCTGGAGTTCTGACCTGGCCACCACCGCGGGAGAGATTCACCGGCACTCTGGCGTGAGTCCGCTGCGGGACTTAGCGCGACGGACACACAGAGTGGCTGAAAAATATTGGGATACTTCCCCGTCTATCGGATTGATGATTCCATCGACGGGCTAGGTCTTCCGGTGGATCGTCGTGGTGCTGGTGCCGGCACGGGCCTTGCGCGCCACGGTGCGCAGGGGGGCGTCGGGCGCGGCGTCGACGACGCGATTGCGGCCGGCATGCTTGGCCTGGTACATGGCCTGATCGGCGCGCTCCACCAAGGCGGGGGCGCTGTCGTCCTGCTGGCAGGCGGCGACGCCAATGCTGACGGTGACGCTGGTGGGCAGGTCGGCCAAGGCGCTGACGGCGGCGCGCAGGCGTTCGGCGACGTGCAGGGCGCTGTCGGGGCTGGTGTCGGGCAGGATCACCAGGAATTCCTCGCCGCCCAGGCGGCAGACCAGATCGCCGGTGCGCAGGGCTTTGACCAAGCAGGTGCCCACGGCGGTCAGCACCAGGTCGCCGGCGGCGTGGCCGTGGGTGTCGTTGACCTTTTTGAAATGGTCGATGTCGACCAACGCCACGGCCACCACTTCGCCGGCGTCTACCAGTTCGGCCAGGCGGCTCTCGCCGTACCAGCGGCGCTGGGTGCCGGTGAGGGGATCAATGCGGGCCAGCGCCTGGAGTTCGCCGTAGAGCAGTACGCGGCGCAGCGACAAGGCGAGCTGGCCGCGCAGAATGCCGGCGATGTAGCGCTGCACGCTTTCGGGACGACCGGTGAGGCTGGGCTGCAGGCGGGCCTGGCGCAGCACCAGGGCGGCCTGGCCCTGCACGCCGGCGCTGAGATCCAAGATCAGGTCGCGGCCCGGGCCGGGCAGGGTCACCGGACCATCAATGGTGGG
>JBBQTJ010000156.1:0-7891 GCA_038213315.1 Planctomycetota bacterium | reverse complement strand
TCTATCGGCACCGGGTGGACGCGCGGGGTCTGCACGGGTTCTCAGCCTTCGGCTCGCGGGTCTACCTGCCCTGGGAGGACATCGTCGCCGTCCGGCAACGGCGGCTGGTGACCTGGCGCTGGATGGAACTGCGCGGGCCCGATGCGCGACGGATGTGGCTGCCAGTGGGCTTTCTCGCGGATGATCCGGCGCTGCGCCGCGCCTGTGCTACAACCGCAGCGCCGCTGCCCACTCCGCCAGAAAGCGTTTGATCGCGCCCGGCCGACTGCCCATCACCAGCACATCCGCCGTGGTGTTCAGCAGGCTCGGCCGCTGGTGCGCCGAGGGCAGACTGATGCGTGCAATCATGGTGCCGTTGGGCAGGTCGGGCCAGGTCACGGCGGTGCCGGCTGGGGCCTCGGTCAAGATCTCGGTGACGGTTCCCTCGATGGTCTGGTCGAGCTGATGTAACCGGATCAGCACCTGGTCGCCCGGACGCACACGCTCGGCCAGGGAACCTTCCAAAGGCATCTGCACCATCCAGGTGCCGGTCTGGGCCACCCGAAACAAGACGTCGCCGCGCTCGACCGGCACGCTGGTATCGGCCTTGGATTGCCACACCACGCCGGCGGTGCCGGCGGATAGCCGACCCTGGCGCAGAGCGTTGACGCGGCGTTCTTCGGCGGCCGCTGCCGTCAGGACCCGGTCCAGATCCCCCTGCCAGGTGCTGCGCTGGTCGTCGGCCTGGGCCTGGCTGCGGTCGATCTCGGCCAGGCGCGCGATCTCGGGCGGGGCGTCGGGCAGATCGACGGCGCCGGCGCGCATGCGTTCAAGGCGGACCTCAAGCAGGGCCAGGCGGGCCGGCTCGCTGACCGTGGCGCTGCGGGCCACCGCCACCTGGGCGGTCAACTCGGTGATCACCCGCTCGCGCCAGCGCGCCACCACGGGCACGATGGTCAGACGTTCGGTGACTAGGCGCTGCTGCTGCGCGGCCTGGGCATCCAGGCGCCGGCGCAGATCGCCGGCCTCAACCCGCTTCTGGTCCAGCATACTGGTGTCCACCGCCTCGTTGCGCAGCAAGCAGAGCAGCTGTCCGGCCTCAAGCTTGGCCCCCGGTCGCGGCAAGCCCTCGACCTGGTCGCCCGCCTGTCCCGGCGGCGCCATCACTGCGCCCGAGATCGGCGCGGTCAGTTCGCTGATGCTGGCATCGACCCGGGCCTCGGCCACCGGCCACGACCCCAGCACCGCCAGGCCCAGACCCAACAGGATGCCCGCGGCCACACCGCCCACGGCCAGTTGGCGCAAGCGGCGCGACGCGCCGGCATCGCCCTGACCCAGCCCCTGGGCCATGCTGCGCACCGTCGCCGAGGTCACTGACATGCCCGCCAACATCGGCGAGGCGAAGCCCGAACTGGTGAAGCCGGCGGGGCCCTGACTGCGCACCTCAAGATCCAGCAAGCGGCGTTCAAGCTGGGCGGTGTGTTCACGCAGCAGCCGGGACTCGCGTTGGTGCTCGACTTCCAGATGCTGGATCTGGCTGGTCTTGACCTGCAATTCGCGTTCGAGCTGATGGATGCGCTCGGACATCTCGGTGGCTAACTCGCGGGTGTGGCCCTGGGCTGAGGACGCCGCGGTGGCGGGCTTGGCCGTCAGGCCCGTCGTGCCCCGTCCCGCCGCCAGTCCCGCGGCCACGTGCTTGGCCTGCTGCTGCCGGCGATATTCCGAGGGTGGTTCGACGCGTTCGGTCTTTTGCTCGCGACCGCCGGTGTTGGCTTCCATGGTGGTGCAGATGTCGCTGAGTACCGAGACGATCTTGTCCACGTCCGACGCCTGGGGCCACGCCTGACCATCCACCATCAGGCCGACCGGCGAGGTCGGATCGATCCCGTCCTCGCGCAGCGGCGCCGGCATGGTGGTCTCGTCGTCCATCCCGGGCCGGGTGGTCTTCGAGCGCGGCTTCAATGGTTCATCACCCTGAGGCATGGTCGGTCATATCACCCACCGGGGCGTCGGGAATCAAGCCCCGGTACGCCCCCGTTGCACCACCACCCAATCACCGTCCTCGTCTTCCTCATACACTGTGAAGCTGGTCCACAGCCCGGCGGTCTCGGCCCAGCGTCGGAACGCTTCGGGCGAGGCCCATTCCTCATCACGCTCTTCGCCGGCCATGGTGCGGTAGTTGATGCGGTACACCCGTACAGCCTGCGGCATCTGGTATCCCTCGTCCAGCCTGCAAACTGCCGCACGCCCGCCCACCGCCCACCGCCCGTGCCCACCGTGTTCGACCCCTACCCGCTGCTGCGCCCCTGCCTGTTCCAACTGCCCGCCGAGACCGCCCATGACCTGGCCGTGTGGTGGCTGGCGCACATGCCCGCCCTGGCGCGGCGGGTGAACCAGCGCCTGTACGCGGTGCACGACCCGATCCTGGCCCAGCGGCTCTGGCAGCTGGATTTTGCCAACCCCGTGGGCATCGCCGCCGGCCTGGACAAGAACGCGGTCGGCATCGCTGCCCTGGCTGCCTTCGGGGTCAGCCACGTAGAGGTAGGCACGGTCACTGGCCAGGCCCAGGGCGGCAATCCCCGGCCGCGCCTCTTCCGCTTGCTCAAGGATCAGGCGGTGATCAACCGCATGGGCTTCAACAATCGCGGCGCCGTCGCCGTCGCTGCGCAGTTGGCCGCCGCCTATGATCCCCGTGGCGGGACGCGGCGGCCGCCCAGCGTGCTGGGCATCAACCTGGGCAAGACCAAGACCGTGCCCCTGGATCAGGCGCTGGATGATTACCAGGCCTCGGTCGCGGCCCTGGGCCCCTTCGCTGACTATCTGGTGGTCAATGTCAGCAGCCCCAACACGCCCGGACTGCGCGATCTGCAGGACGAAGGCCGCTTGCGTCCCTTGTTGGCCGGCGTGCACCAAGCCCGCCAAGTCGCCTGCCCGGGCACGCCGCTGCTGCTGAAGATCGCCCCGGATCTGGCCGATGCAGGGGTCGATGCCGCCGTCGATGCGGCGCTTGAGGCTGGCTGCGACGGCATGATCGCCACCAATACCACCATCTCGCGCGACGGTCTGAGCACGCCCCCTGAACGCGTGCAGGGGCTTGGCGCCGGTGGCCTGTCCGGCCCGCCGGTGCGCACCCGCAGCGATGCGGTGTTGGCCCGAGTCGCCCGCCGCTTGCGTCAGCGCGGCAGCTGCGCGCCAGTGATCGGCGTGGGCGGCATCGACTCGCCCGCCGCCGCCTGGGCCAAGATCGGCCTGGGCGCCAGCCTGGTGCAGGTCTACACCGCCTTCATCTACCACGGCCCGGCCCTGCTGCGCAGCATCAACCTGGGTCTGGCCGCCCGCGTGCGCGCCGCCGGCCTGCCCTCGATCGCCGCGGCCGTCGGTCGCGATTTGTGAGCTTCCGGGGTGGCAAGCGGCGCCCTTTTGCAATTACTATCCCAATAGTCCGGTAATAGGTTCCCGCTCCGTGCCCTGCGCCAGTGAGTGACGACCCGGTTTTCGGGCGACTCTCAATTGCTCATCGTCTGCGCGGCCCTAAATGATGGGCTTCGCCACGAGGGGCCCCATGCAGTTCAATAAGGTCATCCATCCCGTCAATTGTCGCTTTGCCGCCGTGCGGAAGGGCGACCGGCTGGAGATCCCCGGCAGAGAGGTCCGACTACGTCTGGACGACCTTGGTGACGAGATCTTCCGCGTCGAACTGGGTGGCCCAACCCCCTGGCGCGAAAGGCTCTGCCTCAACCAGATGGTCCACCCCGAGCGCAGCGCGCCCAGCAAGTGCCGCCTTGAGGTCGACGAGCACGCCACCCTGAAGGTGAGCTCGGCAGACAACAAGGTCCTGCTGGCGGGTCGGCCCGGCCGCACCTTCGGCGCCACCGGCGAAAGCTGGGTGCTGAACTTCGAGCACCACGCCGACCACCGTTTCTGGGGCTGCGGTGAGCAATGGTCCGGTTTCGAGAAATCCGGCCAGCGCTTCCGCATGACCAACACCGACGTGTGGGGCGACCACCCCATGGCTGCGGTGGAAAAAGGCCAGGTCAGCCCGCTGTATCTCAGCGTGCCCTGGGTCATCATGCGCCACGGCGGCACCTACGTCGGCATCCTGCTCGACAATCCCTTTCCGACGTTCATGTCGCTGGGCTCAAGCTTCAGCTTCATGGGTGCGCAGCCCGGTGATCCGCCGGAAGAGAACTTTTTCCTCGGCGCCGATGGCGGCAAGCCCATCGCCTATGTGATCGTCGGTCCAACCCTGCGCGACGTGGTCGAGAAGTTCCAGCGCCTAGTCGGCACCTCGCCCTTGCCGCCGCTCTGGGCCCTGGGCCACCACCAGTGCCGCTGGGGTTATGCCAGCCGCAAGGACCTGGAGGAGATCGATCGCCAGTACCGCAAGCACAAGATCCCCTGCGACGCCCTGTGGCTCGACATCGACTACATGGACCGCTACCAGGTCTTCACCTTCGACACCAAGCACTGGCCCAGCCCGGCCAAGGATCTGGCCAGCTTGCGCGCCAAGGGCCGCCGCATCGTCGCCATCCTGGATCCGGGCGTGAAGCGCCGGCCCGGCTGGGCAGTCTATGATGCCGGCATGCAGGCCCGGCACTTCTGCCGCAACACCGAAGGCGAACCCTTCGTCGGCTTCGTCTGGCCGGGCGAAACCGTCTTCCCCGACTTCAGCCAGGACAAGGCCCGCGCCTGGTGGGCGGGTCACGCCAAAACCTTCTTCGCCACCGGCATGGACGGGGCGTGGCTGGACATGAACGATCCGTCGTTGGGCGCGGTCGAGAACGACCACTGCCGCTTCCGCGACGGCACCCAGCCCCACGCCGCCTTCCGCAACCAGTACGCCCTGGGCATGGCGATGGCGACCTTCGACGGCTTCCGCGCCGCCCATCCCGACCGCCGCCCCTTCCTGCTCAGCCGCAGCGGCTTCACCGGTCAGGCGAAATACAGCGCCAACTGGACCGGCGACAATGTCGCCAACGAGGCCCACCTGGCGGCCAGCATCCCCTGCAGCGTCAACCTGTCGCTGTCTGGCATCCCCTTCAACGGACCTGATGTGCCCGGCTTCGGCGGCGAACCCGACGATGATCTGGCTGGACGCTGGTACAAAGCCGGCTTCCTCTTCCCGGTGCTGCGCAACCACTCCAACCGGGACAACAGCCCGCGCGAGCCCTGGCGCTTCCACGCCAAGACCCTGCATACCATCCGGCACTTCATCCGGCTGCGCTACAAGCTGCTGCCCTACGTCTACAACCTGTGGATGGATCAAGAGGAGAAAGGCAGCCCGATCCTCCGCCCCCTGCTGTACGAATTCACCCCCGCCAAGGGCCAGGACTTCGACCGCATCGGTGACCAGTTCCTGGTCGGCCCAGCCCTCATGCAGGCGCCCCTGCTGCGCAAAGAGGACAAGGCCCGCGACGTGGTCCTGCCCCCCGGCAGCTGGTATGACGCCGCCACCGGCAAATGGCTCGCCGGCGGCCGCACCATCAACGTCAAGGACGCACCCGAGTCCACGCCGCTCTTCGTGCGCGGCGGCACCATCATCCCGATGCAGCCCGGCGAACGGGAAGACCACGAGAACGACCTCTCCCAGGTCGAACTCCACTGCTTCCTCGAACCCGACACCGAAGCCGGCGCCCGCTATCGCTGGGACGCCGGTGACGGCTACGCCTACAAGCAGGGCCAGCGCAGTGGCTACGTGATCAAGGCCCGCAGCCGCGACGGCGTGCTGGAAGTCGACCTCAGCGACGTGCAAGCCAACGCCGGCACCGGCACCGTACGCATCGTCGCCTACGGCGGTGAAAAGAAGCTACGCCTGCGCGTCAGCGGCGTGCTCAAGGAAATCGCCCTGAAGCCCACCGCCTGGACCATCGCCGGCGTCCCGGTGAAAGTCGGCAGCGCCGGGCCGGTGAAGGTGGGATAATCGGGTTATGGTGCATGGGTATGGGATATGGTGGACAGCCGACTCCTAGGTCGATGGCTGTTACCATCCCCCATGCCCAACCACCATAACCCGTGTCGACCCCTTACCGATTGCCCCCGCCCCCCCATCGGGGATAATCCAAGTAGATCAGCTGCTTTGACAATCCATAGATGGGGGCGAACTGGTATCGACAGGTATGTACCGGCGTTTGCTGCATGCCGTGGTGCGGGAGGCCACGTAAAAACCCGCAAAAAACTACGTGCCGACGATCATGTCGAGTACGCGCTCGCTGCTTAATTAAGTAGCGTGTCCGAGGCCTAGCGCATGCCGATGTGCGTTAGAACCCTCGTCATAATCACCGGCTGGCTGATGGAGCCGTCCGATTACCATCAGCAAGGAAACGGCGGACTGGTCTTGTGCTCGGGCTGGCAGTGGCCGCGGTACAGGACGAGAAACTAATTGCTGCCTAAGCATGGAGACGCGGCGCACGAGCATCTCTGGACCCGGGTTCGATTCCCGGCGCCTCCACCATCGGGCCTACTTAGGCCCATAACGCGACCCGCGGCTTACGCTGCGGGTCGCGTTGTTTCTGCTGCTCGCTTTATTAGCCTCGGGCAGCATCGTTTCGGAAGGCTGCGGATGTGATCCAGCCTCATTTGATTTATTGGCTATTTAATTGATAAATGTGCCTTGTCTATTAGCGTGCGCCATGCTTAGATCCCGTTCTCCCTACCTAAGTGCTTGGGCCACAAAGATGGACCGCAAGCCACTCGTGCTACGTGGCGCCCGTCAAGTCGGTAAATCTTGGCTGGTCCGCACCTGGGGAGAGCAGCAGTTCGGGCGGGTGGTCGAGGTCAATCTGGAGCGGCGTCCAGAGGCCGCAGCCTGCTTCACCGACAACGATCCGCAGGTCGTGTTGCAACGGCTGGAAGTGCTGCTTGGTCAACGCATCCCGAGCGATGGCTCGGCTCTGCTCTTCCTCGACGAGATCCAAGCGGTGCCGGAGGTCCTGGCGAAGCTGCGCTGGTTCGCCGAAGAGATGCCGCAGGTGCCGGTCATCGCGGCTGGCTCCCTGTTGGATTTCACGCTAGCTGATCATCGCTTCTCGATGCCGGTGGGTCGCATCTCGTACCTGCACCTGGAGCCAATGGGCTTCATCGAGTTCTGCCACGCGTGCAGCGAAGAGCCCTTGGCGCGCTGGTTGGACGACAGCCTTTCTGTGGCTGCTATCCGCAGTGGCGTGCCGGCAGTTCTGCACGACAAGGCCAGCGCGCTTTTCCGCTCCTGGGTTCTGGTTGGAGGCATGCCGGCGGCGGTCCAGGCCTTTGTCCGTGAGCGGTCCTTCCTGCCGGTGGCTGATGTGCACCGCGAACTGCTGGCGACCATCCGCGACGACTTCGCCAAATATGCGGATCGCGTCCACCATCGTCGGCTGGCGGCCGTGCTCGACAGTGTGCCGAATCAACTCGGCAAGAAGTTCACCTACGCCAAGGTCGATCGCGATGAGCGCGCCGTCACGCTCAAGCAGTCCCTCGATCTGCTCACCTTGGCGCGAGTCTGCCACCGCGTTGTCTCGACCAGTGGCAAGGGGCTGCCACTCGGTGCCGGGGCCAATGCGAAAACCATCAAAGTGGTGCATCTCGATATTGGGCTCGTCAGCTCAGCGCTGCGCCTCGACCTAGCTGCGCTGGAGCGAGCCGAGGACATTGACCTGGTGAATGCAGGTGCGATCGCCGAGCAGGCCGTGGGCCAACTGCTCCGCCTGATCGGCCAAGGGAATGAGGAGCCGGCGTTGTGGTACTGGTCTCGTGAAGCGCGATCCTCATCCGCCGAAGTGGACTACCTCGCTGCGCCGACAAGCCATGTGCTGCCGATCGAGGTGAAGGCTGGAGCCGGTGGAGCCATGCGCAGTTTGCACGTCTTTATGGCCGAGCAGGGCCTGCCCTGGGCTGCACGCTTCAACAGCGCTGCTCCACAGCTCCAGGACATCGA
>JBBQTJ010000155.1:0-7891 GCA_038213315.1 Planctomycetota bacterium | reverse complement strand
TGGTGGTGACCACGCCGGTTATGACCCAAGGCAGCATTGCGGTTGCTGGCAGTGATGGTGCGACCAGTGACAGCTTGGCGGGCTTCATCGCTTATGAAAGCGATGTGGCAGCCCTCCAGATTAATATCTCGGTGAGCATCGCCCAGACTTTGTACCTGGCCTGGACGGCTGCTACCAAGAACGACAATCCGGTGAATGGCACTGGTGGAGACGCGGTCGTCGAAGGCGACACCAGTCCGGTGAATTGGAGTCTAAACACGGTGGTGCTAGGGCAGGTGAAAACCACGGTCGGCGATCATGCCAACTATTACTTCCAGGTGCGCAACACCGGTAACGGCCCGATCGACGTAACGGCCACGGAGACGGCCTCGGTGGCTTCGGTAGGAGTCGCCAACTGGACGGTCGCGGGTACGATGGTCCCAACTACAGACGTTTATGTGCTGGCAGCGAGCACTGATGGCTCAACTTGGCAGCCATTTGGCGGAGTTCCGGTCAACCTGCTGTCGACAGGCGGGGCCAGCCTGGCGACTCACGCCACCCTGGACGTCGACCTGTTGTTCCAGGCGCCGACCGCAGTCACCTCGTTTGGTACTCGGGCGATCACGGTCACCTTAACCGCCACTACGCCGGACTAGTTTGCATCCTGGCTGCAGCCATCTAGTGTCCCCGAATGCGTAGCATCCTTGCCATATGCGTTGTCGTGTTCGCCCTGCTCCACTGCGCTTGCCTTGGCACCGGAAGCGCACGGACTGAGACGTTCGTCGCCCCATCGCCAGCGTCCGCCCAGCCAATAGCGGCGATTGAGGCTCAGCCCAGTCCGACCGCGACCACCACCGTCATCCCCCAGGCTGCCGAGCCGCGTGGGATGGGCCTGGGTCCGGCATTGATCCAGATTCAGCATGTACCAGTTGGTATTGACGCGGACCTAGGCAAACTGGGCGCCGAATTCCACCTCTACAACCACACATCGAAGGCTCAGGTCTTCAGTGTCGTGGCGCGTGCGCCTGCCGACGCTGGACAGGTGACCTGGGAACTCGGCTACGAAGCCCTGCCCGACGCCGCTTGGTTCAGCGTCGAGCCCAAGGTCATGGCCCTGGCGGCCGGCGAGGAAGGCACGGTTCGACTGCACGCCCATCTCCCTGAGCGCCCCGAACTGTACAATCGAGATTTCATGGTCTGCGTGCAGATGACCGCCGGACAAAGCAACTATGGCGCCGGCCTGGCCTTGGCGGCTCGGGTCCTCGTTGAAACTGAACGGGGCCAAAAATCTGGTGCCCAGGATCAGGGCCTGGTAGCGGTGTTGCCGCGCTACGTCGATCTGGGTACCTTGCGCGCTGGCGCCTCGGCCAGCGAAACGGTGGTGGTGCGGCTCAATAGCGCCAGTTCGGCCACCGTGGCCGTCCAATCCTTGCAGACCATCGAAGTTGACGCCAAACGACACGAGCGCTTCCGCAGCGGTGGCACCATCGAGGTGCCTGTGGGGACCATCACCATCGGCGCTCCTGGGAGCATGACCCCGGGTGCCTTCGCTGTGGTGCCGATTGCGGCCAGCGTGCCGGCCGGCACCAGGGCGGGTACCTACGAACAGGTCTTCTTTGTTGGTGACCAGACCGATCTGGACCGCTGGCGTATCAATCGCGAAGGCGACCAGAAACAGTTGAACATGCCCCAGGTCACCATCCTGCGGGTGCGGTACCGGGTGGAGTGAACTCCGGCCCGGACGCTGCCGTCAGGCTCAATCGTTCAGCGGACGTTCGGCAATCGGATAGCTGCCCAGCAGTTCCAGCATCGCCGTCTGTTGGCGTAGGTCGGCGATGCCGGCCGCCACGGCAGGATCCTGCTGATGGCCGGTGAGGTCGATGAAGAAGAGGTATTCCCAGGCGCGTCGGCGGCTGGGGCGGCTCTCGATGCGGCATAGATTGATGCCGGCCCGATGGAACGGGGTCAGGCAGTCGAAGAGTGCGCCCGGCCGATCCTGCACGGCGAACATCAAGCTGGTCTTGTCATTGCCGCTGGGGGCGGCGGCGCGTTCGGGTGGGGCGATGACCACGAAGCGGGTGACATTGCCGGCGTTATCTTGGCAGTCGCTGGCCAGGATCGGCAGCCCGAAGCCGGTGGCGGCGTCCTCGGGACCCATGGCGGCGGCGCCGTCTTCGCCAGCGGCGCGCTCGGCGGCCTTGGTGGTGCTGACGGTCTCGACCAGTTCCACGCCGGGCAGGTGGGTGGCCAGCCAGGTGCGGCATTGGCGGAAGACCGTGTGGCGCGAATAGACGCGCTTCACCTGGGCCCGGGGGCTGCGGCTCATCAGGTGGTGACGGATGCGCAGGTGCAGTTCGCTGACGATGCGCAGGCGCGTGGCCAGGAAGGCATCGATGGTGTCGGTGATCGACCCGTCGGTGCTGTTCTCGATCGGGACCACGCCGTAATCGGCCTGGCCGCGCTCGACCTCGGCAAAAACTCCGGCGATGTCTTCGACGCTGGTGTAGGCGACGCTGGCGCCAAATTTCAGCCGCGCCGCCTGGCTGGTGAAAGCGCCCGGCTGACCGAAGTGGCAGATGGTGAGGGGGCGTTCCAGGGCGAAGCTGGCGGACATCACCTCCCGCCAGATCGCCTGCAAGCTGACTTCCGACAGGGGGCCCTGATTCAGGGCCTGGATGCGGCGGAAGACGTCGCTCTCGCGATGCGGGACGAAGATGGCTTCGCCCTTGGCCGCCTTGGCCTCACCGATGCGCCGGGCCACGGCGGCGCGCTCATTGAGGATCCGTACCAGATCCTGGTCCAGGCGGTCGATGGCAGAGCGGAGATCGGGGAGGGGATCGGTCATGGGCGGGTCGCGGGGTCGCGGGGTCGACCTCGATGTGCGAACAGGGGTGCCGTCAGTACTTGATGCCTTTGATCACGTATTTCAGGTCGCCGGCAGGGGCGATGACCACCACCTTGTCGCCGATCTTCTTGCCGATCAGGGCCTGGCCCATGGGCGACGAGCACAGGATCTTGTTGTCGAGGGCGTCGTCTTCGCCGGCGCCGACCAGGAACCAGTCCTCGACGGACTTGTCCTTGGTGAATTGCAGCGTGACCTTGGCGCCGAAGGCGACTTTGCTGGTATCGATCTGGGATTCGTCCACCACCACGGCCGAGGACAGCTTGCCCTTCAGATCGGAGATGCGGGCATTGACCATGCCCAGCTCTTCGCGGGCGGCGTGGTACTCGCCGTTCTCGCGCAGATCGCCCTTCTCGCGGGCCTCGGCAATGGCCTTGGTGATCACCGGCACGCGGGCCTGCAGCTCATCCAGGTCGCGGTGCAGCTTGCGTTTGCCCTCGGCGGTGACGGGAATGCTGCTCATGGGGTACGTCCAGTGACAAAATGCCGCCGGCGCTTCCGCCGGCGGCAGGTGGTTCGGGTCAGGGATGGCGGGCGCGACCGGCGCGCACCGCTACCGCCAAGTCGCGGAGCATCTTGACGGTGGTATCCAAGTCAACGCAAGCATCAGTGATGCTCTGCCCGCGGATCATGGTGCTGCGGTCGACCGGCACGTCTTGACGCCCAGCCACCAGATGGCTTTCGATCATCACCCCCAGGATGTGCCGGGACCCGGTCACGACCTGGTGCGCAAGATCGGCACAGACGGTCGGCTGGCGGGTGTGGTCCTTGCCGGCGTTGTCGTGGCTGCAATCCACCAGGACCCGCGGGCAGAGCTCGCGACGAGCCAGCTCTTCGGCGGACGCCGACACGGCCGTGGCGTGATAGTTGGGGCCAAGTTTCCCGCCACGCAGCACCGCGTGCACATCAGTATTGCCGCTGGTCAGGACGATGCTCGCGCGACCGGCGCGGTCGATGCCCAGGAAGTGGTGCGGTGTACGCGCCGACAGCATGGCATTCACCGCCACGTCCAGGCCGCCGTCCGTGCCGTTCTTGAAGCCCACCGGCATGCTCAGGCCCGAAGCCATTTCGCGGTGGGTCTGGCTTTCGGTGGTGCGGGCGCCAATGGCGGCCCAGCTGACCAGATCGGCCAAGTACTGGGGGATGATCGGGTCCAGCACTTCCGTGGCAGCCGGCATGCCCTGTTCGGCCAGATCCAGCAGCAGGCGGCGGGCCAGACGAAGACCATGATTGATGTCGCCGCTGCCATCCAGATGAGGATCGTTGATCAGCCCCTTCCAGCCCACCGTGGTGCGTGGCTTCTCAAAGTAGACGCGCATGACGATTTCCAACTCGCCGGCGAGTTCGTCGCGCACTGGCAAGAGGTGCTGCGCATAGCTGCGGGCGGCCGCCACATCGTGGATGGAACAGGGGCCGACGATGGCCAACAACCGCTGGTCGCGACCGCTGAGCAGGTCACGAATGCGATCCCGGGTGGTGGCCACCGTCTCGGCCGCGGCGGTCGACAAGGGGGCTTCGGCCAGGATGTCGTCCGGGGCAGCCAGAGTGCGGGTGGCGCGGATGTGCAGATCGGCAGTGGTGCGCATGGCGGAGGATCGGCAAAAATGAAGAACCCCCGGTCGCTTGACCAGGGGTTCATGGACACGGGCGATGAACGCTCGCGAACCCCTAGGGGACGGATTCCGTAAACTGGGAATTGGGGTGCATGGGCGCAGCATAACGCCGCGCTGGACGTGGTCTAGGCCCGCCGCTGGCGCCGCAACATCAGCCATGCCCCCACCAGCGCCCCCGCCAGGATCGCCGGCCCGCCCAAGAGCACCGCCCACGGGAAGGGCCAGGGGCGGTAGGTCAGGCGGGCGCGGCCGTGATCGAAGTGCACCGCGCCGTCAGCCCGCAGTCGACCGGTGGTTTCTGCGGGGATCACCCAGCCGGGCGCCCGGACGAGCACGCTCAGCTCAGTCACGTCGCCAAAGATCAGGGTGACCGCACCATCCGCTTCGATCGTGCGGGCCTGAAAGGGGGGCACGAAGGAGTCCCAGGCGATATCCGCGACCAGGGTGCGGGCATCGACCCGGTACAGATCCCGAACGGTGAAGCCGGCAGCGTGCAGATTCTTCGAAAATTCCGCCTCGGCTCCCGGGGCATCGAGCAGGTTCACCTGGCCGTGACCGCTGCCATCTGCCGCGATCTGCAGCGTGGCGGTGATCGCACAACCCGACAAGAGCATGGCGATGAGGGCGATGAACAGCACGAGGCCTGGGACTGTGGGCGACCAGGCTGCCGGCCGTGCGGTGGTCACGTCAGGTCTTTGTGCCGGGCCGCTGGTGCGGGCATGACTTCAGGCCGCGCCTGCACCCGCGTCACGGCTGCTGCTGGCGGCGATGCGCTCGCGCAGGCGGGCCAGCACTTTGCCGTCCACACAGCGCGCCGCCTGGGCCAGCGCGTGGAAGACCGCGACCCGGTCGCTGCGGCCGTGCCCGATGATGCAGACGCCATCAACGCCAAGCAGGAAGCAGCCGCCAATCAGGCGCCAATCGGCGCGGCGGCGCAGGCCGTCGAACGCAGGTTTGACCATGGCATAGCCCAGTTTGGTGCGCAGGCCGCGGCGGATCTCTTCCTTGAGGATGGTCAGGATGGCTTCGAAGACGCCTTCGCTGGTCTTCAGCACCACGTTCCCGGTGAAGCCGTCGCAGACCACCAGGTGGACGTCGCCGGTGTAGATGTCGTTGCCTTCGACATTGCCCACCACATTCAGACTGGTCTGGCGGAGCAGGCCCAGGGCCGCGCCGGTCAGGCCATCGCCCTTGCCGTCCTCTTCGCCAATGGACAGCACGCCGACGCGCGGATTGGTGGTGCCATAGGCCGACTCGATGAAGGAGGCGCCCATCTCGGCGAATTGGACAAGATGCTCGGGCCGGCAGACGGCGTTGGCGCCCATGTCGCAGACCCAGGTGACGCCCTTGGGGTTCGGCAGGGGGCCGATGATCGCCGCGCGCCGCACCCCGGGGATGCGGCGCAGGTGCATCTGGGCCGCGGCTACCGAACAGCCGGTGTTGCCGCACAACACCATGGCATCGCCCCGGCCCTGCTTCACCAGCTGGGACGAGCGGTTCATGCTGTCGTTGGGACGCTCTTTGAGGGCCGCGATCTTCTCGGCCATCCCGATCACGTCGGGCGCGTCTTCGATCTCAATATTTACGGGTTTTCCGCCCTCTGCATCCAGGCAGCGCTGGATGTCCGCAGTGCGGCCAACCAGCACCACCGTGTGCTGAGGATGGGTCTTGGCGTAATCAACGGCGCCCTGCGCCATCGCTTTGGGCGCATGGTCGCCGCCCATCGCATCCAGGATTAGGCGCATGCCGCGATCTTGGGATCAGCTCAGGGCTTCGGCTGACCAGGGGCGCCGTCGGCGTCCTCGGAGGCGAACAGGATCTTCTTCCCGTTGTACATCCCGGTCTTCAGGTCGATGTGATGGGGGCGGTGGATCGTCTTGCCGACCTTGTCGATCGACATGGGGGGCACGACCAGGGCCTGGTGGCTCTGACGCAACTTCTTGCGGCTGTGGCTGACGCGACGTTTGGGGACGGCCATGACTACCTTTCACACGGTCGCCGGGGTCCGCGAAAGCGCGACCGGCAGGAGGGGCAGGAACATAGAAGGGAAGCCGGTGACGTCAAGGAGTGGGTCGACGGTCGGCCGTTGACCGTCGACCAGGCAACGTCGACCATGCCGCCATGTCCGCCGACTGGATCGCCCCCATCGCCATTGCCGGAACCGCAGTCACCCTGGGCTGGGTGGTCGAGTGGAAAGTGATATCATGGGTGCTGACGCTGGCGGCCAAGACCAACACCTGGGGCATCGAATTCCCCTTCCCGATGCGCACCGTCATCACCCGTTCAACGTGAGCCCCGACCGCTATTCCCGGCAAGAACGTTTCGCGCCCATTGGTGCTGCCGGCCAGCGGCGCCTGGGCGCGGCCAGGGTCGCAGTGGTCGGCTGTGGGGCCCTGGGCGCGGCCTGCGCCGAGCAATTGGCGCGGGCGGGGGTCGGCCGGCTGACCTTGATCGATCGCGATGTGGTCGAGGCGTCCAATCTCCAGCGCCAATGCCTGTACACCGAGGCGGATGCCAGCGCCGGCACACCCAAGGCCCTGGCCGCGGTCCGGCGACTGGCGGAGCGTAATGCCGAGGTGGTGGCCACCGCCCTGGTCGAGGACCTGCATGCTGGCAATGCGCTACGGCTGCTCGCTGGGCATGATCTGGTGCTGGATGGCACCGACAATTTCGCCGCCCGGCACCTGATCAATGAGGTTTGTGTACGCAGCGGGACGCCGTGGATTCACGGGGCCTGCGTGGGGGCTTATGGCGTGAGCCTGCCGATCATGCCCGGTGAGGGACCCTGCTGGCGCTGCCTGCAAGATGAACTGCCCGCCCCGGGCGAAGCCGAGACCTGCGACAGCGCCGGCATCATCGCGCCGGCGGTGCAGTTGGTGGCGGCCTGGCAGGTGGCTGAAGCGCTGAAGATCCTGGTCGGGGATCGGGCCGCCGTCCGGCGCGCGCTGTGGGCTTGTGACCTGTGGAAGAATACCTTCCAGCGCCTGGACCTGTCCTCAGCCAGGGATCCAAGCTGCGCGGTCTGCGGGCCGGCGCCCACCTGGCCGGCGCTGACTCAGCCGCCGCCGGGTGCCGTGGTGCTGTGTGGCCGCGATGCCGTGCAGGTGCGCCTGCCAGCACGCCCCGACTTGTCGGCCCTGCTGCGCCGCTTGCCCGGGGCCATGGCCATTGAGGACGTGGCAGTGCGCTGGCAGGACGGCGCCGTGCGGGCCACCTGCTTCGCGGATGGCCGCGTCCTGGTGCAGGGCGTCACCGACGGCCCGGCGGCCCGGACCTTCATCGATCGGTGGCTGTAGAAATTTCCTGAGTGGGCCTACACCAAGAGGATCACGAACACCTGGGCGCTCACCACGCGCAGCAGCATGGTCAGGGGATAGACGGTGGCATAGGCCAGGGC
>JBBQTJ010000154.1:0-7897 GCA_038213315.1 Planctomycetota bacterium | reverse complement strand
CTGCGCGAAGCACCGGTGGACCTGTGCCTGCGCAATTATCCAGTCGCCGTGCACAAGGACGCCTGCACCCGCATCAGCCGGCAGCACGCCAGCCTGCGTTATGACGCCCTGGCGCAGACTGCCATGATCGAGGACTTGAAGAGCCCCAATGGTTCCATGCTGGACGGTGTCACCCTGGATGGTGGCCGCCCGGCACCGCTGCCCCTGGATACGGATTCGATCCTGGCCGTCGCCGGCACGGTGATCCTGTGGCTGCGTCCCTTCCGTCGTCGGGGTCTGGTCATGACCGTGATGGATGGGGCCGCGGGCAAGATTCCGGGCGAGGTGCAGCAATCTTGCGGTCTGGAGCGTGATCACGCCCTGGATGCGGTGGTGATCACGCGGCCGGAAAACCGTCCTGAACAGGCCTTCGCCCAAGTACTGCGCCGCCTGACCATCGGCGGCCCGGGGGCCGAACTGGTCCTGGCCGGAGCCCGCACCAAGGCCGCTGTCGAGGTCGCCCGCTATGCCGGCAAGTGGTGGTGGCGCGTCGCCGGCCCCGGCGCCTGGCGCCCGCTGGCGGTGGGCACGGTGCTGGATTGCGGTGGGCGGCAATTGCGGGCAGAGGTCGGAAGCTACGAGCGGTTTTAACGGCGGCGGCCGGTTCCTGGGAGCGCCGAGTTGCACTCGGCTCGCTGGCCGTTGCTGATACAGCCGAGGTCAACTCGGCGCTCCCAGGCTCACTGGATTGCGGTGGGCGGCGATTGCGGGCGGCGGTCGATTCCTGGGAGCGCCGAGTTGCACTCGGCTCGCTGACTACTGCCGGTGCTGCCGAGTGCGACTCGGCGCTCCCAGGCTCACCGTGATGCCATTGACCGGGTCGGAAGCACTCCACCGTCCCGGCACCGGAGCACGCCATGGTCCATCTTGATCGCCTCACCACCCGCAGCGGCGATAACGGCAGCACCGGCTTGTCGGATGGGTCGCGGGTCGCGAAGTGCCATCCGCTGATCACCGTCATCGGCACGGTGGATGAAGCAGGCAGCTTACTCGGCGTGGTCGCCTGCGAAGACCTGCCGGCAGCGGTGGCGGCAGAACTGCCGCGCATTCAGAATGACTGCTTCGATCTTGGCGCGGATCTGGCCACGCCGCCGGGTGGTCAGTACGAGGATAAGATCCCGCGCGTCAGCAGCGCCCAGGTCGAACGTCTTGAGGCGGCGGTGACGGCGGCCACGGCCCAGCTCCAACCCTTGAAATCCTTCATCCTGCCGGGCGGAACCAAGGCTGCGGCCTGGTTGCATCTGGCGCGCACGGTGGTGCGCCGGGCAGAGCGCGAGTTGGTCGCGGCGCAGCAGGAGATGCCCGAACGGATCTTCAATCCGTGCTGCGTGCAGTACCTCAATCGCCTCTCGGACCTGTGCTTCGCCTGGGCACGCCTGGCCAATGACGGCGGCAAGGCAGACGTGCTGTGGGTGCCCGGGGGGAACCGGGGGCGGTAGTTTCGAGTTTCGAGTTTCGAGGAACACCCTCGATGTCGCCTTGGCGGTTCTTCTCGCCTATGCCACTTGGCCACCCGCCGTCAGGTCTTTTTCACGCCCGCAGCCCGTCCTCGAAACTCGAAACTCAATGCACCCCTGTCTCAGCTTCTACTGCCCGCAGCCGGTGGTGCGCGATGATTCGCCGGTACGTCTGGAGCGCTTCCCTCGCAGTGTGCATGCGCTGTTGAAAGATCAGTTCGGGCCGCTGGCCAATCTGCGTTCATCGGCGGGCTGCGGCGTGTTTTTTGCGACCGACAGCCCCTGGATCGATCTGCAATTGGCGCGTCTGCGGCATCATCAGATGGCTTCCTGCGGGGTCGCCATCGAGGTACAGCACGAAGATGGTTGGCGTGGCGTCGACAGCGCGGACCTGCGTGAGCGCGAGGGCGACCTGACGGTGCGTCTGCCCACCGGTCTTGAACGCGGTGGGCCAGTGCGCCCGGTGGTCTGCTGGCTGCCCTTGATCAGCACGGTGGCGTTTGCTGGACTCGCGGTGGCCGAGGGCGCGCAGGTCGAGGCCGTGGCGGCGCCTGCCCCGACCTGGCTGGCCCTGGGCGACAGCCTGACCCAGGGCTTCATCGCCCAGTCGCCTCTGGCGGCCTGGCCGCACCGCCTGATGCGGGCTTGGGATGCACCGGGCTGGAATCTTGGCGTCGGTGGCCTGCGTATCGAACCCGAAGCAGTGGCCTGGGCCCTGGCGGCGCAGCGCTGGCCCCTGGTGATCATCGCCCTGGGCTCGAACCATTGCTGGAAGGATGCGGACGTCGCCACCGTCGCGCCGCGCGCCGAAGCACTCGCGCGCCTGGCCTTGGCTGGTGGCCATGGTCAGGTGGTGTGGTGCCTGCCGCCATGGAAGCCCTGCGAAGACGGTAAAGGTCCGCCTGAGTTTGCCGGCGTCCCTTTGGATCGCAGCACCGCCGCGCGCATCGCCACCGTGCGCGCAACCCTGCGCGAGGTGCTGAGTAGTTTTCCAGCCATCACCCTGATCGAAGACCTGATGCCCCATGACCACCGCGTCTACCCAGATGGCCTGCATCCCACAGCCTTTGGCCTAGCGACATACGCGGCAGGATTGCTGCCGATGATGACCTCGCGACTCCGCGACCCCGCGACCCCGTGACGGCAGTCATCGCCCCAGTTCCATCGTCACCTCCGCGCCATCCTCCACGCGCGTCATGCGCATGAGGTCAGGGGCGAAAGCCAGGCGTATGGTGCGGGCGTCGCGGCAGCGATAGGTCCAGGTCAGCAGCGCGCCGGTGCTGCTGTCGTTGGGCACGCCGAGCACCTTGCGCACGGCGTCCGGGCTCATGCCGGTGCGCAGGGTGCCCAACAGCGCGGCGTCGATGCCGCCCGTGCGGGGTGCGCCGGTCTGGTCCGGCCGGGTGGCGCTGGTGCCCAAGGCCACGGTGCCGATGGCGATGCGGTCGCCACTGCGCTCCAGGCGCAGGGTCAGCAGTTGGCGCTGCTCATCCGGCCGGCCCCAGTTGGTGTAGACCGTGGCGGTGACCGTGGTGGGGCCGAGGACAGTCTGCTGGCGATTGCCGAAGAAATGGCAACCGATGCGGAAGAGGCCGGCCGGGGCGCGGCGGATCAGGTATTCCTCTGGTCCGCAGCCCTGGGTGCAGTCGGCGCTGACCAGCCCGCCGGAGCGGGTGCGGCTGTGGCCGTAGAAGGCGTGCTCGCCGTCGCTCTGGTCGACGTGCAGGTCGATGTCAGTGCCGTCGGTGTCCCAGGCCAACACCACGCGCAGGTCGCAATCGAGCTGGCCGACTAGGCGTGAGTCCAGGGTCGGCGTGGCGGGTGCCTGGTCCCAGGTGCCGGCGCGGGCCATCACCAGCAGCCGGTTGAGTTCTTCCAAAGCGATCAGTTCGACCTCGACCAAGCGGTCCCAGCCGCGCAGCACCTCATCGACGTTGCCCAGGCGGTCGGCGTCGAGGGGATCGCGTTCGACTACGCGGCGGAGCAAATCCATAGCTTCGCTCAGGTCGGCGCCGCGATGATCCCGTTGCGCCCGCTCGGCCAGCACCGTCGCCAGGTCGCGATGGCTGGCGGCCTCGTCGGGGCGCAGGCGCAAGACGCGCCGCAGCATCCACACCGCCTGATCCAGCTCGCCGGCTTCGCGCAGGCGCCAGGCATAGACCCGCAGCACATCCGGGTGATCAAGGCGCAGCTCAGCCAGGTTCGAGAGGACCCGCAGGCCCAGGGGCCGATCCAGCGGCAGCAGGAAACCGGCGCAATCGAGGATGAAGGCCGGGCCGTCGTAGAGACGGCGCTGGGCCAGCCAGATTTTTTCGCGCTCCGCCGGAGCCGCTTCGCGCAGCGCGATCAGCCAGGGCGTTCGCGGATCCCAGGCAGTGATGGCGATGGTGGCGATGGTGGCGAGTGCGCTGTCCGCGCGCGAGCCGAACATGGCGGATTTTGACGACCGCCGGCTGAATTGACCGCTCGCGCCTTCACCGGCACCGATGGCCCCGAAGGCAGCTGCTCCGTCCTGCTCGCTCTCGATGGTGGCATCTGCTGCATGGCCTTGGGGCCCGGCACTGGCGGTGGTGGGCGTCGGTGTGGTCTGCGGCGCGGCCGGCGGTGCGTCGGCCCGGAAGCTTGGCGTGGGCATATCCATCACCGGGGCCACGCCGTTGGCATTGGCGATCTTGTTGCCGGTATACCACCCCAAGCGCGCCTGCCATTGCCCGACCAGACGCTCACGCTGCGCGGCGCGCGCGCCGGTCCACCGATCCTGGCGACCCTTGAGCGCCAAGAGGTACTGCTCGCGCAGAGCGGGGCGCTGCTCGGACGGTGCAATGCCATAGCGCAGATGCTGGTCCAGGGTCTCCAGCACCAGCAGCGAGCAGCCCGGCGTGACCACGCCATAGCGCTGACCGAGAAACAGCAGTTCGTCCCGGTGCCGCTGCGGGAAGACGCCCAAGGTCGCGCAACGCGCCCCGGCCCAGGCCCGGGCCAAAACCGAACCGCTGGCCATGGCAGGCAGGGCCACCGGCACGCCATCCACGGTCACCGTGCCAGTGGCCTGCACGCGGGCCAGCAGCAGGGCCCGGTCGCCCTGCAGGGTGCTGGTGATTTCGGCCAGCACGCCCGGCCCACCCGCTAATATCGGCAGCACCCGCGCGGGGCCCTGTAGGGCGGCAGTGGCTTCTTCGACGCTGGGTGCGGCGACCACGCACCCGCCGCTGAGCGCGGCGATCAGGCGGGCCGCCGCCAGGTCGCGGGCCGACTCGCTGACCAGGGGCCACACCGGCACATCGCCCAGCAGCGGCAGGGACTCGTCCAGGGTGGTCAGGCAGTCGCCGGTCAGCAGCCAGCGATCGACGCCGGGCACCGAGCTGCCGCGCAAATCCAGGGCGCCCAGGCGCGTGCCGCCGTCATAGGCCAGGCCATCCAGGCGGGCCAACAAGGCGGTGGCGTCGGTGAAGGTTTCGGGGGCGCTGACCGTGTCCCGCACCACCAGCAGGGATACCTTCGGTCGCCAAGCCGTCAGCACCCGTGCCAGCACGGTGCGGTCCCGTTGGATGGCTGCCGGCGTCCGGCTGCCGCTGGCGTCCCAGGCCAGGCCAAGATGGCGCGGCGCCTTCTGTTTCACCGTGCGGGCCGGCGCGCTGATCGCCAGGAAGCGCTCGCCCAACAGCTCTTCGACCTGCACTTGCAGCGCCGGCAGGCGGGGCAGACGGATGCGCAGATCGTCGTCCGGAGTGACCTGGCGCAGCACGGCATGGGCGCGCTGGCCGTGCTCCCAGGTGGTGAGGGTCAGCGACCCGAAGCCACCGACCACGGGGGAAACGCCATTGGTGGCCAGGTCGACGTCGAGAACCAGTTCTGGCAGGGCCGTGCGCGGCAGACGGATCTGGCAGGCGGCGCCATCCGCCCCGATGACCAGGGGCTGCACGCTGGTCACGCGGACGGTGCGCCGACCATTGGCGGGCAGGGGGAAGATGCGTGTCCGGAAGACATTACCGCGCACCAGTTCGACCAGGCCGGGATCGATGCGCTGGCGGGCCTCAGCCGACAGGATCGCCCGCGCCTGGGCCGCCGGCACCGGCACGCCTGCGACCAGCTGCCCCTCCACGTCCAGGGCATAGCCCGCCACCGTGGCGTCATCGGCCAGGGGCAGATCCAAATCCCCCGCCAGGGCGCGGCTGTTGGGATTGAAGAAGGTCATGGTCTGGTCGACTTCGGCGATCACCCCGCGCACCCGCACCGCGATCTGCAATTTTTCCAGGCGCGCGGGCTCCTCTCCACCTGGCATCTTCAGGCTGATGGGCGGCGGCACGTCGACCGCATGCAAAAGGAAGGTGCAGGTCAGGAGCAGCAGCAGGGACGGGCGCATGGGGTGATCCTCGTCCCTTAGACGGGCACCAGGCAGGACTGGTTCACCCAATTCCCGCGCGACTGCTCCTGAACCATGGCTCGTGCGTTGCGTTGCTACGCCGCCAAGGCGACACTGGGGCCATGTCCCGGCGCAGCCCGACCTCGTCAAAGCCCGGCCCCAGTGGCCCCCCGGTGTTGCGTTTGCATCTGCTGCAGCTCTTCGGCACGTTGCTGCTGATGAACCTGCTGCCCCTGGGGGTGATGGCGTATGTGCTGCTGATCTGGGATGACCAGGGCCTCCACCTGCGGCCGGGCCTGGATCAGCGGGTGCTGGGCGTTTTGGGCGTCAGCCTGGTCTGTTGCCTGCTCATCGCCATCAGCGGCTGGGTGCTCTTCCCCGTGGCGCGGTGGCTGCGGGACTGGCCCCTGTGGCATTTCACCCATCAGTCACGGATCATCTGGGCCATCCCCGCCGCCGTGGGCATGCTGCTGTGGGCCAGCCTGGGCATGCTGTGCCTGACTGTGAGCATCGGCGCAGTGTTCGTGATTGTCACCGGATTGATGCGCATCGCGGGGCATTAGCGGCCCAGGTGCGGCGCCCCTTTGCGTGCCGGGCGCGCCCTGTACCGTGCCCGCGCCCCTTACCCGGAGACATCCCATGGCCGCCCTCTCGGTCGCCAAATTTGGCGGCACCTCAGTCGCCACCGCCGCGCAGCTGCTCAAGGTCAAGGCGATCATCGATGCCGACCCGGCGCGCCGCCTGATCGTACCCAGCGCCCCGGGCAAGGCCGACCCCAAGGACACCAAGGTCACCGACCTGCTATACCTCGCCCAGCAGCTCGCCAGCCAGGGCCAGGCCTTGGGCCAGGTGTGGGAGGCGATCGAGCGTCGCTTCCTGACCATCATCGCCGATCTGAAGCTGAGCCTCGACCTCAAGCCGGTGCTGGCCGAAGCGCGCCAACGCATCGAAGGTGGCGCTGACGCCGACTACGCCGCCAGCCGGGGTGAGGCCATCCACGGCCACATCGTCGCTGCCTTGCTGGGCGCCGAGTACGTCGATGCCGCCGAGGTCATCTTCTTCGGCAAGGCCGGCCGCCTGGACACCGTTCGCACCAATGCCGCGCTGAAGAAGCGTTGCAGCGGGAAGGGCCGTTTCGTGGTGCCGGGCTTCTATGGCACCGGCGCCAACGGTCAGCCCAAGACTTTCAGCCGGGGCGGCTCGGACGTCACCGGCAGCGTGGTGGCTGCCGCCGTGGGCGCGCGTATCTACGAGAACTGGACCGATGTCAGCGGCGTACTGATGACCGACCCGCGCATCGTCAGCGAAGCCAAGGCGATCGCCGAGATCACCTACCGCGAGCTGCGCGAACTGTCCTACATGGGCGCCAGTGTGCTGCACGAAGAGGCGGTCTTCCCGGTCCGCGCCCAGCGCATCCCCATCAATATCAAGAACACCAACCGTCCTGACGATGTCGGCACCATGATCGTGTCCGAACGGGATGCGGGCCAGCAGGTGGTGGTGGGCATCGCCGGCACCAAGGGCTTCACCGTGTTCAACGTCGAGAAGGCGCTGATGAACGGCGAGGTCGGCTTCGGGCGGCGGCTGCTCGACATCTTCGAGCGCCATGGCATCTCGATCGAGCACGTCCCCACCGGCATCGACACCATGTCGGTGATCGTGGCGGACAAGCAGCTTAAAGGCAGCGACGGCAACGACCGCCTCGACACCCTGGTGGACGAGATCAACGCCACGCTGAAGCCCGACCGCGTGCAGGTCCAGCCCGGCTTGGCGCTGATCGCCACCGTCGGCCAGGGCATGGCCCAGGCCATCGGCACCAGTGCCCGCCTTTTCACCGCCCTGGCCAAGTCCCGGGTGAATGTGCGCATGATCGACCAGGGGTCTTCCGAACAGAATATCATCGTTGGCGTGGATGAGGCCGATCTGGCGGCCGCCATCACTGCCATCTACCGCGAGTTCGCGTGACCCAACGCCGCACCCTCATCGCCCTCGGCTTCGTCACCAAGGAGGGGGTGTCGTTCGAACTGAACTTCGACGG
>JBBQTJ010000153.1:0-7909 GCA_038213315.1 Planctomycetota bacterium | reverse complement strand
GGTGATCTCAGCTGCGGTATCCAGCCCGGCTAAGCCGGTACCAGTGATGACCACCACCGTGCCGCCAGTGATGACGCCATGGTTGGGCGACACGCTGGTGATATCCACAGCTGCATGGGCCATGCCTGCCGCCAGGGCGATGAGGGTCAGCGAACGCAGAGGAGCGGAGAAACTGGTCATGGGAGGCCTCCTGCACAGGTGCATGGACGTAGGGCAACATGACAGCATACCCCACGAATGAAATGCGCGCCGGAACCTTTGGACATGATTACTGACGTGACGCCAAAATCAGCGAGTCTGTTATCGTAAAGTGTAGCTATTACTTTTGTTATGTGTATCACACGCAATATTCGCCTGACTCCCCCAGTAGTTCTTTTACGCGCTTGACAGATCGTTTTGCTCCCTGTCCAAGTGCCACCATCAGGAATTGTCCTGTCAAGTCGAGCGACTGCGCGCCAGGGCCAGCAGTTCCGCCGACAAGGACGACAGCGACGCGGCGGCGCTGCGGCGCTGCGGCAGCGCTCGGCACCGATGGCGGTGTCCTGAATAGGGAGGGCCACTTCTACGGAACCGGCGGCCATGGGGCCAACCTGTTCCGCTGCGGTGCTGGCGCTGTGGCGGATGTCTTTGGCCGAGCCGGCCTGCACTTGCATTATGCCGACGGTCTCGACTACCAATAAAGCAGCAGTTGAGACGCCATCCAAGCTGAGCAGGCGGCGGTGCCTTTCCGACCTGTACTGACTTACTTGGCGAGGGACTGCACGGTGACCGCGGCATCAGTTTTGATCATCGTCATATACACCGCATCGCTGCCTTGATGGTCATCAGCGGCGTAGGTCATGGGCATGCCGCCCACATCCAGCTTCTTCATTCCTTCCATGGCGCTGACCAGGGCCTCCCGCTCCAGGGCCTTGCCGGCAGCCTTCAAGCCTTCGACCAGCACCCGGCCCGAGACGTAGCCTTCCAGGCTGACATAACCGGGCTTGGTGCCGGGCACGGCAGCCAGAGCCGCCTGATAGTCCTTCACCACCGGCACGCTGGCATCCTGGGGCGATGGCACGACTTGGCTGATGACCACGCCGTCACCGGCCGAACCGGACTCGGCGATCAGGTTCTCGGTGCCGACGAAACTGACCGTGCAAAAGGTGGCGGTCAGACCAGCTTCCTTGGCTTCCTTAAGGAAGGCTGCCACCGGCTTATAGGGGCCGACCATGATCACTGCGTCGGGCTTGGCAGGCAGCAAAGCCGCAAGTCCGGACTTCACCGCCACCGTGCCCCGCTCGAAGGTGCCTTTGGCGACCACCTCCATGCCACGCTTCTTCAAGGCCTTGTCGGTGCCAGACAATCCCGCCTGACCAAAGGAGTCGTTCTGGTAGAAGACCGCCACCGACTTTGCACTCAGATCCTTGATGAGGTGCTCGACCAGGGCCTCGGTCTCGTCATCGTAGCTGGCGCGCACGTTCAGCACGAATTGGTTCACCGGCTGACGCAGCAGCATCGCGCCAGTGAAGAGCCCGACGAGGGGAACTTTGGCTTCCGAGACGATGGGCATGACCACCTTGGCCGTGGGCGTGCCGACGTAGCCGGCCAAGCAGAAGCCCTTGTCCTCCTTGGTCAACTTGGTGGTGGCTTCCACGGCCTGGTCCGGGTCGTAGGCGTCATCGATGCTGACCAGTTCCAGCTTACGGCCGTTCACGCCACCAACGGCGTTCACCTGGGTGAAGCAGGCTTGCAGGCCCTGCTGCATGCCCGTGCCCAGTCCGGCTGCCGGTTTGGTCAGGGCGGCCGCCTTGCCGATCTTGATGCTGGTATCGGTGACGCCTTCGGCCGCCTAGGTGCTCATTCAGATGGCGGAGGCAAGGACAGGGACAAGGGCACGGAGCAGCATCGGGAGTTCCAGAAAGGGATGGATGAAGAGCTGAGCCGGGCTCAGTTGTGCCTCATGAATGACCTGGCCGTCAAGAACGAATCGGCGCTTCGCTTGATCACCCGATGCGCAGCCATTGACGCAAGCCCTGCTGGAACTCGGCTAGGGTACAGCAGCGCGCTGGGGCGGCAGAACACCCCCACAGCGCTCCTCAACGCCAGCGCGCTGCCAGCAACAAAAAGGCGAGTTGGGTGCCATGACAGATGCCCGCGTGGTCGGGCGCCAGCAATTCGTCCCAGGAGGCCGTCACCACCGCCAGGTCTTCGTCCGCCGTGGGGGCACTGGGCCCCGGGTCCTGGCCGACCGGCACCAGATACCCGGTCGCCTGGGCCTGGCAGCGGGACGGTTCTGGCCACAAGGTGCCCAGCTCGCGGTACGCTCCGACCGCGGTATAGCCGGTTTCCTCCTGCAATTCCCGCAGCATCGCCGTCGCCGGATCCTCGCCCGCATCGACATTGCCGGCCGGCAACTCGCGCGCCACCGCGCCCAGGCCATGGCGGTATTGCTCGACCAACACCACCCGCCCGTCAGGACGTACCGGCACCGCCAGCACCCAATCGGCGCTGCGCACGGTGAAGAAGGGATCCAGCACCACGCCCGTGCCGGTGCGCACGCGCTCGGCGGTGACGGCCAGAAAGCGATGGTCGATGAGCGGCGTGCGCGATTCGACAGTCCAAGGGCGGGGCATGGGCGTGATGCTGCCAGCACGGCCAGCCGCGCCATCCTCGCCTTGGCCCAGGCCGCGACCCGCACCATCAGGCACGCACCGCGGATGCAGCTGGTCCAATGCGACGGCCAGGAATCGGCCAACTGATCCGTGGTGGACCCGACGTTGACTGTCGGGTCATGGGCAAACAGGGGGCAAGGCGGACTGGCGACGGGTAGTCATAAGGGCCTCGTGGAGGGGCTCCTAGCGGACACCGATCGGCCGTGGAATGGTCGCCGACACGGCCGCCAAGCGCCGGATCCACCTCACGGCGGCCCCGCCGGCTTCAAGAGATTTTCACCCGCACGCCTAAATCATCGTTTGACCGAGAGGATAAAGATGATGGAAATGCACTATGCGTCCCATCCGCCTCCTGCTGCCCGCCGCCCTTCTCCTGCTGATGACCGCCGCAATGCCGGCGGCGACCGCCATCATCGCTGGCGATCCTCTGCGCATCCAGGTGGCCGACAACCTCGCCATGCAGGTGTTCCGCAACGAAATCAGCACGACGTCGGCCACCTACGCCTACGAGCGGCAGTACTACAGCACCTACAACACCTACCTGCGGCTGACTAGTACCGGCCCGAACGGGTCGGCGACCACGGTGGCCACCGCCGGCAACTTCACTCCGGTGTCCAATGTGCTGAACGATCCGGGCACCATCACCACCTCGGTCACCTATGGCGACGCCCTGCTGATTGAACAGCGCATCACCTACACCGCCGGCGCCCAACAGTTCACCCATCGCTGGACAGTGACCAACCAGGGCCAGACCACCTATACCAATGTCGCGCTTCGCTATGGCGGCGACACTTACTTCTACAACAGCGACTCGGCCAGCGGCTTCTACGACCCCAACACCGGCATGGTCTACTGCACCAATCCCGGCGTCGCCGGCCTGATGGGTCTGCAGCCCGGACTCGACAGCCCGGCCAGTTTCTATTACGAAAACGGCTATAGCGCTGTGAACAGTGCTCTGGCTTCCGCGCCCGACCTGCCGAACACCGTCAACCCCGCCTTTATCGACAACGGCATGGCCCTGCAGTGGAATCGGGGCGTGTTGGCCCCCGGCGGCAGCTTCACCATCACCGCGATCGAGAAGTGGACGAGCGCCGGCAGCGTCCAGGTCCTGGCGCCAGCTGCACGCAGTGCCACTGCGGGCACCACCACGCCCCTGGTCTTCACCGTCCAGAACCTGCTGACCCGGGCTGAGACTTTCACCCTGGTCACCACCATTCCGACCGGATGGACCGCCAGCGGGCTGTCTTCGGTCACGATGCCAGCATCAAGCGCGACCTCCGTAACCATCAGCGTCACCACGCCGACCAGCTCAGCCGGCAGCTCGGGCCTAGTGCGCCTGACCGCCACCGCCAGCAGCACAGCGGCGACCACCAATAGCGACACCGTGCTGCTTACCCTCGGCGGCGCCGGCCCGGTGCTGCCGCCGCCGACGGTCCAGGCTCCGGCCGCCGCCGCCCCCGCGGCGGGGCAGTCGGTGACCCTGGTCTACACCGTCACCAATCCCCTCCAGGTCAGCGACATCCTTGACCTGACCTATGCCGCGCCCAGTGGCTGGGAGACGACCGGCCCCGCCAACGTGGCGCTGGCGGCCGGAGACTCGGCCACCGTCGCCGTCGTGGTGCGCGTGCCGGTGACCGCCGCGGGCACCAGCAGCCAGGTGCGGCTGACGGCGACCTCCCGCGCGAGCGGCGGCAACTCGACCACGCCGGCCACGGTCAACGCCGGCCAAGCCGCCTACACCGGCGTGCGGGTGACCACCTCGGCCATCCCCCTCTCGACCACCAGCAATCTCTACACCGGGCTCTGTCCCAGCACCCCCGAGGGCCTGGCCAGTCTGCGCGCGGCGGTGGCCCGGCCGGATCCCACGCGCTTCCGCGCCTTCGCCTGGGACGCCAGCATCCAGGCCTATGTGGAGCTGCCCCGCGAGCCCGCCGGCGGCCTGCTCATCAGCTCGGGCATCTTCCTTGCCACCCGGGTCGACCTGGGCCTGGACTTCTCGGGCAGCGCAGGCGAAGCGCCGGTGGTCATCGCGCTGAAGCCGGGCTGGACGCTGGCCGGCATCCCGCCTGCCGGTACGCCCGACGGCGTCCTGACCACCCACGCCTTCTACGCGGACTTCACCGTCAAGGATACCGACGGCAGCGCGGTGCTGCCGGGGTCGGCGCGCTTCGTTGACCTGCTTGGCCGGGTCGGCAGCAACGACCAGGCCACGGCCCGTCCCTGGCAGTGGAACGGCAGTTCTTATGCCCAGGTGGATACCCTGAACAGCGGCCAGGCGGTGTGGTTCAAGAACAACGCCAGCGCGGCCATCGCCCTGTCGCGCGAAGCCCCGACGGAGCGACAAGCGAATGCGGTGGTGCGCAGCGTCGACAGTCCGTCGCCGGTGGTCGACCGGGGCGCGCCGCCGACGATGCCAAGCGAGGCCAAGACCACTCAGTCAGCCTCGGGGTCCGGCTGTGGCACCGGCAGCGGCTTCGGCCTGCTGCTGATCGGCGCGGGTCTGGCCATCGGCGTGCGGCTGCGCCGCCGGGCCTGAGCTTCGTCAGCGTCCGACCTCCTGCCGGGCGATGGCGCGGATGTGCGCCGCGAAGTCCGGATCCTCGCCTTCCAACAGGTGCTCCAGCTGGCTGCGGAAATCGGCACGGCGGCACCACTCGCGCATATAGTCCTCCCAACTCTGCCACAGGCGCGCCTGCTGTCGGGGCATGGGATTTTCATAGACCAGGATGTAGGCTCGTTCGAACAGGCTGACCAGCAATTCGAACAGCACCAGGCGACGTTCCTGCTCCTCTTCGGTGAATTCCCGGGCCGCCTGGCCACGACGCAGCATCTGCAGGTCGGCGTTGTCGAGAACCAGTTTGAGGAACTCGGCGTACTCGTCGGACAGACGCTGATACAGTTCTTCCTCATCATTCATGCGATCGCGGCGCTGCTCGAAGGCGAACACCAGGATGGCGATGGGGATGCCCACAATGGTGGCGAAATAGCTGAGGGCTTCCAGCCACTCCATGAAGGTCCAGTCGGGCATAGTGGCACTGTGGCCGGCCCCCGCCCATTGACCAGCCCCGGACGCAACGACCGTGACCGCCATGACCCTGCCACTCATCGCTGTCACCATGGGCGATCCCGCCGGCATCGGCCCGGAAGTCACGCTCAAGGCAATCGCTGACGCAGCTGTGCTGAAGGTCTGCCAACCGGTGGTGGTCGGCCATCGCGGCGTGCTGACCACCATCGCGGCCAAGCTTGGCCTGGTCCTGCCGGCGCTTATTGAAGACCCCACCGGTGAACCAGAGCACGACCTGCCCACGCCTGGGCGGATCGATGTGCGCGCCGGCCTGATGGCAGGCCGCTGCATCGACCACGCCATTGCTGGCTGCCGTGAAGGCCGCTTTGCTGCCCTGGTCACTGCACCGATCAACAAAGCGGCCATGCACCTGGCTGGCTACCCCTTTCCTGGCCACACCGAATGGTTGGCCGCCCGCTGCGGCGTCAGCGGCGAAACCATGATGATGTACCATCGCCGCTTGGCAGTGGCCCTGGTGACCTGCCATCAATCACTGATCAGCGTCCCGGCCAGCCTGACTACTGAGCGCATCCACCACGTCGGCCGGCAATTGCATGAGGCGCTGCGCCGGCTGCGCCGACGCGCCCCTCGCTTGGCGCTGCTGGGCTTCAACCCCCACGCCAGTGAGGGTGGCCTCTTCGGCGACGAGGAAGCCCGCGTGATCGAACCCGCAGCTGCGCGCCTGCGCGCCGACGGGATCGCGGTGGACGGCCCCCTACCGCCCGACACTGCCTTCACGCCCCGGGCACGTAAGCGCTACGATGGCTGGATCTGCATGTACCACGACCAAGCCCTGCTGCCGTTCAAGGCCCTGGCCTTTGACGATGGGGTCAATGTGACCCTGGGCCTGCCCATTGTGCGGACCTCGGTAGACCACGGCACCGCCTTCGATCTGGCCTGGCAGGGCACCGCCAGCCACCAATCGCAGATCGAAGCCATCCGCTTGGCCGCCAGGCTGGCCGGGAACCGTCAGCGTCGCTGACCGCAGTCTGCTCAGCCCACACTTGCGAATCGTCGCAGCTTGAGTCATCCTTTAGTGTGCAGTGGTCCACCTCCCCAATAGCACGCGCTCGCCAGCAGCGCACCCCGACAGGTAAAGCCCTGTCCGCAGCGCTGTTATCTGCGTTGATACTGCCTGCGGGTCATGCCGACACGTTGGCGGTCGCCATTACCGTCGATGTGATCGTTGCCGTTGGCGCGCCCGTCATCACTGCTGCAACCACTGCCGACCAGGATGGCGATGGTCAGGTCGACCACCTGGTACTGTCGTTCAGCCAGCCGGTGACGATTAGCGATCCCAATGGCGCCGCTGATGGTCTGCCCTGCCTGACCTTGGGCGGCGGGTACCAGATTGCCGCCGGCACCTACACCGGCGTGGCGGTCAACACCCTCACTCTCGCCCTGGTTCCCAGTGGCACTCCCGACACTGGGGCACTCATCTCCGCCACGTATCTTGCCGCCGGCACCGGTGACATCATCAGCAGCGGCAACACCACCGAGGTCACCGATGCGTCTGTAACCGCCGGCAGCGATGGTGCCGCGCCGGTATTGATCTCTGCCATCACCCGCGACGGCAACGCCGATGGCCGCGCTGAAGCCGTACTGCTGCGCTGGTCCGAAGCCTATGTCCCCGCCAGCCTAGCCGCTGCCGACCTCACCGTGGCTGGCCAAGTCGTCGCTGGCACCAGCAGCACCCTGGGAAGCGCCGCCGCGGGCGCCGATGGCACCTTCGCCCTGTTGGCCACCCCCTTAGCCGGCGATGCGGCACCAGCTGTCGCCACCCTCTCGGGACGACTGCGGGATCCCGCGGGCAACCTGGCCCGCGCCGGCAATCGTTCGGCCCTGGACCGCGTCGCCCCGGCGGCCTTGAATGTCCAGCCCGTGTCGGGTGATTTCGTCAGCGACACCCTGGTCGCCTACACCCTGACCGAAGCCTGCGCCGCAGGGGCCATCACCTGGACGCGCATCAGCGGCGCAGCAGACCCAAGTGGTCACACCAGCGTACTCACCGCTGCGGAGCTGGTCACGGGCAGCCACGGCCCTGGCCTGTTGAGCCGGCCTCCGACCCTGGTCGCGGGCGCCGTCTATGACCTCGCGTTCACCCTCACGGATGCCGCCGGCAACGGCACTACGCGCCTGATCAGCAATGGCGTGACCTACTTCAACCGCGCCAACTGGCCACGCATCGTCA
>JBBQTJ010000152.1:0-7953 GCA_038213315.1 Planctomycetota bacterium | reverse complement strand
AAGCTGGTGACAAGGACAGACTCCTGCCGGGCCTGGTGATCGCGCCGCCGGACTACCACGTGCTGCTCGACGTCGACAGCGGCCGCCGTCACCTGCCGAGAGCACAGGACGTGCATCTGGCGTTGTCCAATGACGCGCCGGTTAGCTACAGCCGCCCCTCCATCGACGTGTTGTTTCAGTCCGCCGCCGAGGTCTTCGGGCCCCGCGTCGCCGGCGTCGTCCTCACTGGCGCGAACGCCGACGGCGCCCTCGGCCTGCAGGCGATCAAGGCGTATGGCGGGTTGTGCGCGGTGCAGTCGCCCGACGAAGCCCCAGCGCGCGAGATGCCCGAGGCCGCCATCGCCAGCGCCCAGCCACAACTCGTGGCCCCCCTCAATGACCTTATTCAATGGATCGTAGCGCTCGATGCACATCGCGCGCGACACGGAAGGAACTGTAGTTCATGAATGATAACGTCACCCTCCTCCTCGTTGACGATCTCGAAAAGAATCTGGTCGCCATGGAGGCCTTGTTGCGCGGCCCGGGGCTGCGCGTGCTGATGGCCCGCTCCGGCGACGAGGCGCTTGAACTCCTCCTCGCGAACGAGGTCGCGCTCGCCCTGGTGGACGTGCAGATGCCCGGCATGGACGGCTTCGAGCTCGCGGAACTGATGCGCGGGAGCGAGCGCACCAAGCACGTGCCGATCGTGTTCGTGACCGCCGGAGCCCATGATCGGAAGCGGCAGTTTCAGGGCTACGACTCCGGCGCGGTCGACTTTCTGTACAAGCCCATCGAGCCACACATCTTGACCAACAAGGTCGCCGTGTTCGTGGCGTTGTTTCGGCAGAAGCAGGCGCTTGCTCGGATGTCCGTTTTGCAGAGCGCAATTTTCAATAGCGCCAATTTTTCAAGTATCGCTACCGACGCCAAGGGCGTCATCCAGATTTTCAATGTCGGCGCCGAACGCATGCTGGGCTACAAGGCGGCGGACGTGGTGGACAAGATCACGCCAGCCAATATTTCCGATCCGCAGGAAGTGATCGCACGCGCCACAGCGCTCAGCGTCGAACTCGGCACCCCGATTGCGCCAGGCTTTGAGGCCTTGGTGTTCAAGGCCTCGCGCGGGATCGAGGATATCTACGAGCTGACCTATGTCCGCAAGGATGGCAGCCGGTTCCCGGCGGTGGTCTCCGTCACCGCGCTGCGCGATGCGCAGGAGGCCATCATCGGCTATCTGTTGATCTGCTCCGACAATACCGCGCGCAAGCAGGCCTCCCAGTATGTCCGCAGCCTCCTTGAGGCGAGCCTCGATCCGCTGGTCACGATCAGCGCCGAAGGGAAGATCACCGACGTCAACGAGGGATCGATCAAGGTGACCGGCATGGCGCGGGAACAGTTGATCGGCACCGACTTCTCCGACTACTTCACCGAGCCCGAGAAGGCGCGCGAGGGCTACCAGCAGGTCTTCGCGAAGGGCTTCGTCACCGACTACCCGCTCACCATCCGGCACAAGGACGGTCGTCTCACCGACGTGCTCTACAATGCCTCCGTTTACAAGGACGCGGTGGGAAACGTCCTGGGCGTCTTTGCCTCCGCCCGCGACATCACCGAGCATAAGAGGGCGTCCCAATATGAGCAAAGCCTCAAGGAGGAATTGCAGAGCAGCAATCACTCGCTCGCAAAGATGAACGAGTTGACCTCAGCCATCGTCGATACCACGCGCTACCCGCTTTTGGTGTTGAATGCGGAACTCCGTGTCGAGAGCGCCAATCAGGCTTTCTTTACTGCGTTTCGTGTTCCTCCCGCGGCTACCATCGGCAGACGAGTCTACCAGCTCGGTAACAACCAGTGGGATATTCCCGAACTTCGGCGTCTCTTGGAGGAGATCCTCCCCACCAACTCGGTATTAGATGATTTTCAGGTGACTCATAATTTCAACGACATTGGCACCAGGACGATGCTGGTGAATGCTCGCCGGCTCCATGGTGCGCAGTCCCAGCCGCGGATCGTCTTGGTGCTTGCCGATATCACAGAGCAGCTTCGCCTCGCCAAAGATCTCAAGGACACGGCTGACGAGTTGAGCCGCTCCAATGCTGAACTCGACCAGTTCGCATCGGTCGCCTCGCATGACCTGCAAGAGCCGCTGCGAATGATCTCCAACTACATCGAGCTCCTTGAGCTTAGATACACGGCGTTATTTGATGATCGTGCGCGCGGGTACATGAGACACGTTTCTTCCGGTGCCCAGCGCATGGCCGCTATGATCAAGGCTATCCTGAGCTATTCGCAAATAGGGCATCAGGCAGCGAGTTTCACCTCCTTCGAGAGCGCGGTGCCGCTGCATAGCGCGTTGGCCAATCTCACCAGCAAGATCCAAGAGGCCGAGGCGACGATCACTGAGGGACCTCTGCCGCGGATCAATGCGGATGCGAATCAGCTGAACCAGTTGTTCCAGAACTTGCTGGGCAATGCCTTGAAGTTCCGCAGCGATAAACGCCCACAAGTAATCCATGTCAGCGCGATCGAGTCCAATATAGAATGGACTTTCGCTATCGCCGACAATGGCATTGGCATGGACAAGGAGGGCTGCGGGAAAATCTTCCAGCTTTTTCAGCGCCTTCACAACGCCCAGCAATATCCCGGCACCGGCATCGGTCTGGCAACCTGTAGGAAGATCCTCGATCACCACCGGGGACGTATCTGGGTCGAGTCCATCCCTGATGTTGGATCGACATTCTATTTTACGTTACCGAAGTAGCCGTGGCGCACTGATAAGATCGGCCTATTTCCCATCACATTCAGATTTGTTAGCAAGCATAAAAGCATACAATAACTTTCCATATCCGATTACGATAAAATCATCTGCTCTCAGAAGATCCCGTAATGTGCATCTATCCGTAGCTTGTGGCCATAGAAAAACCACCATGCCCTGATAAATGTCGCATACTTCAGCGCAACGGCATGTCCAATATGCTGTAGCATTTCGGCAAATCAGCGGCAAGTCTGTTCATCCCTGGGAATCTTCGCAGGCGTATCGACGACCCTCTGGCCCAGCAGCGCAGCGACCAGTCCGCGCTGCTGTCGATATATCTGAACCCGCGCAGTCGCGATGAGACGGTGAATCTGAAATCGGCGATGGGATTCACACTGAGCACCAGAGTGACCTGAGAGGGAAAGGGTTTGCGCGTAGTGTTGCGCCAAGAGCTACAATCATCCGGAGTGCCAACGCCGTTTCCTGTACGCGCTCGTGAGGGCCAACGGCCCGATTCAAGTCAGCTGGTCGAAGGCCTGAAGGCCGCGCATCCGTCCCTCACGCGCATCTTCTTCGACTTTGGCTTTCATAGCCCAGAGAACGCGCGCCGCATCGCCGACCTCCTGCCCGACGCCTGCCTGCCAAACTCTGGCGAAAAGGCCCTCGCCGCCCAGGCCGCCACGGCCAGCGCCTCGTGGACTTGGCAACGGCTTCACCACTCCGGCATCGAAGCCGCCATCGGCTTGCGGCAGGACAACCGCGACTGCCGCCGCTGCCCCGACCGCGGACGCGATGGCTACGCACGCTTCCTCCAGTCCGCCGTCCTGGCCGGCAACCTCATCACCCTCGACCGACTCTGCTGGGCCAAAGACGTGCCCGCACGATTACGACAAAAAGTCGCGTAAAAGCCTGACAGAGCGCCCCGACCAACGATTCCATGGGCGAGGCCTGTCCGGTCTTCATTCCCCCGAAAAAATGAGCGCCTGGATTGCCTCGACACGCGGCCCAGACGTCGCGAGGAGAGAGAAAATGCCTCGGCAACCATGCCGGAATCGGGTGCGACTTCGTCGCTGAGGGGTTTTGCAACGCCCACTCAAGAGCAACGGTGGCGCCGGGCGGTCGAGGCGCCGACAGCGCCAACCAGGCGAGCGTCACGCCACCGGCCTTATCGTTGCTGGACTGCCGGACTGGCCACCATGACGATCATGGAAGCGCAGCGTTCGCTGATGGTCACCACCCTTGATCCCTGGCAGGCGCTGCCGCGGGTCCATCAGCTCGCGGTCGCCCAGGCCGAGGGTCCGGCCTATCGCTTCGAGGTGCGCGAGCGCCGCGACGAATTCGCCATCATCCAGCTCGGCCTTGCCGGCCGCGGCCGGGTGTGGCTGGCCGATGGGCGCGAGGTGCTGGTGGTCCCGGGCGAGGTGATGTGCGTGCACACGCGCCGCGATGCTGTGCGCTATGGCCTGCTGGCCGGCGACCGGCCCTGGCGCTTCGCCTATGCTGAATTGGCCGGGCCTGCGGCCCTGGCAGCGGTGGATGAGCTGACCGCCCGCCATGGCCACGTGCTGGTGCCGGCGGATCGGCGTGGCCTGGATCGACTTCTCACCAACTTCGCCGATCGCGCCGGTACTCACCGCGCCTGGTGGGACAGCGCCGCTTCGGCGCGCACTGCCACCGCCATCCTCACCGCGCTGATGCCCCGTCCCGGCGGCGAGCAGCAGGCCCTGGCCGAGCGTGCCCTCGCCTTCCTTGATGCCCACCTCGGTGAGCGCATCAGCGTGGCCGAAGCTGCCGCCGAGCTTGGGGTCGGACGCGAGCACCTGACCCGTCGCCTGCGCGCCCTGGTCGGCGAGGCGCCGGCCTCGTGGCTGCGCCGCCGCCGGATGGAGCGGGCGCGCGAACTGTTGGCGGCCCCGGATGCGCGGGTCGCGACGGTGGCAGCGGCGGTCGGCTACCGCTCTCTGGCCCAGTTCGCCCGCGCCTATCGTGACTGCTTCGGTTGCCCGCCATCGACCCGTTTGTGATCTCGCCGCGACGCCGCTGACTGGCATGCTGGGGCCATGACCCATGACCGCAGCATCCCCATCCTTCCTGGCGAACACTGGTGGGGCGGCTGTATCGACGATGGCGTCCGCATGCCCTTCGCGCCGGGTTTCACCCGCCGTCTGCTCGATCAGTTCGGCAACCAGGTGCAGCCGCTGCTGGTTTCGGACCGCGGACGCTGGATCTGGAGCGAGGACCCCTTCGTTTTCACCATCGGCGCCGATGCGATCAGCATCACGGAGGCGGGCGCGCCCATGCAGCTGGGCGTTCCGGGTGGTGGCCTGCGCGGCGCCTGCCTTGATGCCGCGGCCCGTTTCTTCCCCGCCCAAGGCAAGATGCCCCATGACCTGCTGTTCACCCAGCCCCAGTACAACACCTGGATCGAGCTGCAATATCAGCAGACCCAGGCCGGGGTGCTGGCCTATGCCGAGCGGGTGATCGCCGAAGGCTACCCGCCCGGCGTGCTGATGATTGATGACACGTGGCAATATGACTACGGCCACTGGCGCTTTCCCGCCGACCGTTTTCCCGACCCCAAGGGCATGGTCGAGCGCCTGCATGCGCTCGGCTTCCTGGTCATGCTGTGGATCTGTCCGCAGGTGTCCGCCGATGGCCGGCTGTACCTCGACCTGCGCGATGCGGGCCTGCTGCTGCGCGGCGCTGATGGACGCCCGGCGATCCGGGATTGGTGGAATGGCTACAGCGCCCTGGTGGACGTCGCCAATCCGGCGGCAGCCGCTTGGTTGCGCGGGGTGCTGGGGGTCCTGCAGACCGAGTTCGGCATCGACGGCTTCAAGCTCGATGCCGGCGACTACTGCCACTACCGCAGCGATGATCAGGCCCACCGTCCCGGTCATCCCGCCCTGCAAAGCGAAGCTTGGGCCGAGTTCGCCGAAGGCTATCCGCTCAACGAGCTGCGCGCCTGCTGGAAGATGGGCAACCGCGCCCTCGCCCAGCGGCTGCGCGACAAGAACCACAGCTGGGACGCCAGCGGGATCGCCGGCTGCATCCCCAACATCCTCGCCCTGGGTCTGGTCGGCTATGCATTCAGCTGTCCTGACATGGTGGGCGGTGGCGAATACCTGCATTTCAATGGCAGCGCCGGCAGCCTGGATGGCGAGCTGTTCGTGCGCCATGCCCAGCTTGCCGCCCTGTTGCCGATGCAGCAGTTCTCGGCGGCGCCCTGGCGCGTGCTCGACGCCGAGCATGCCCGACTGTGCCGGGATGCGGCCCTCCTGCATGTCGAATACGGCGAGCGCATCCTTGCCCTGGCGCGGCATGCCGCAGCCACCGGCGAGCCGATCGTCAGGCCGCTGGCCTGGATCTGGGACGATGCCCGGGCCAGCAGCGTGCACGACCAGTTCCTGCTCGGCGACGACCTGCTGGTCGCGCCGGTGGTGACCAAGGGCGCCCGCACGCGGGAGGTCCTGCTGCCGCCGGGACGCTGGCGGGATGATCAGGGCGTCGAGCATGCCGGTGGCGGCCTGGTCAGTGTCCCGGCCCCGCTTGAACGCCTGCCGCGCTTCAGCCGTTGCTGAACGCGGATGTAGCGAGCGCCTCGGTCAGATTGTACAGCAGGGACTCACGGCACTAGAAGCCGATCATCAGCCGCGCATGATTGCTGTGCTTTCACCAACAGGTTGATCGTGGAACTGTCCGACATCGGCCCCAAAGTCGGCACTGTCGGGCAGACCTGCGAAGGCCCTGATCCCTACTCTTGAAATCCTTGGTATCCTTCCGCCACTGCGGTTTAGCGCCTGCGGTGGTCATGGTGGAATCTCCAAAGCAGCGATTTACCGCTGCTCTGGGCGCCTACAAAACCGGGGGCGGATCAGAACTGGCGGCGCAGTGATGGCGTTGCGCCCTTGGGGCGGCATGGTGCGCAGGCATCCCGCCACCCTGGTGCCATATGCCCACGTCCTGGTCCCGCGAGCCGCTGCTGTGGTTCCTGATCCCTGCCCTCCTGATCTTCGCCTGGCATCGCTGGCAGGGTCCGGTCACCACGCCGCCCCTGGTCATTGCCGGTCGGGCGGTCGACGACGCGGTGGCGGCGCGGGGTCAGGCCGTGAGCGAGGTGGAACGCCGCTCCGTGGTTCGTGAGCTGGTCACCCAGGAGGTCCTGGTACAGGCCGCGCTCGACCGGGGCATGGCGGCGCAGGATGCCGGTGTCCGTCTGCAATTGGCGGCACGCATGGCGTTTCTGCTGGTGGGGGAGCCACCGGAGCCATCGCCCGAGCAACTCGCGGCCTTTCTTGCCAGCAACGTCGAGCGCTATCACCAGGGGCCGCACCTGACCCTGACCCAGGTCTGCGCCCCGGACGAGGCCACTGCCTGCGCTTGGCGTGACGCGTTGGCGGCCGGTGCGTCGCCTGACGAGTTGGGCGCCGAGCTGGTCATCGGTCGGCAGCTGGAGGATTATCCCGCCGCCGATTTGGCAGTGTTCTTGGGCGAGGACTTCGTCGCGACCGTCACTCGTGCCGCCACCGGTGCCTGGATCGCACCAGTCGTCTCTACCCGTGGCGTGCATGCGGTGCGGGTCCAGACGGTGACGACAGGGGGCTTGCCCGCGCTGAGTGAGCTGCCCGGTCTGGCCGAGGATTGGCGGGCGGATTGGCGGCGGCGTGAGCTGGCGCGGCAGGTCGATGGCTTGCTGCGCGACCGGCCGGTGGTCTTTGATGACGGGGTGGCGCGACCATGGTGAGGGTGCTGATCCTCGGGTTGCTGCTGGGTGCGCTCTCGGCGCATGAACTGGCGGTGGCGCGCGCAGTGCTGACCGAGGATGGTCCGGATCGTTACCGTCTGGAGTGCCTGATCCCGGTCAGTGCGGGTACCGTGGCCGTTCCGGAGCTGCCGTCCCGTTTCCAGGTGACTTCGCCAGAGGTGCAGCGAAATGGCGGGTGGATCCGTCAGCGACTGAGTTTTGACGGCGGTGGCCATGGCCTGAATGTGGATGATGTCCTGCACTTTCCATGGCCGCACGTGGGAGTCTTCGTGACGGTGCGCTGGCGGGATGGCGGCTCGACCGGGCAATTCCATGCGGGTGATCGTCGCGGGGTGACGGTGGCCATGGCGGGGTTGGATCCCCGCGCCGCGCGGCCGCTTGCCCGGGTGGTGGTCAGCTACACAGCCTTGGGCGTGGAACACATCCTGACCGGGGTCGATCATCTCGCGTTCGTGCT
>JBBQTJ010000151.1:0-7974 GCA_038213315.1 Planctomycetota bacterium | reverse complement strand
TTGGCGGCGAAACGCAGAACCGCTTGATGGCTATACCGGCTGGGGTCGGGTGACGCACCGACAATGGCGACACTGGGCATGGACTCTTCCTTTTCGACTTCGTTTCGGCAGGATCGCCACCGGAACCTGCCCGTCTACGGGCGGCGTGAAAGGCGATCATGACGGCGACGGTGGCCGAGCTGGCTCAGGATGAAGGACGCGCCGTGGTCTTCCCCGGCCGCCTCCGCCTGTTTGTCGCGCCGGCCCTGCGTCAGGCGCTGCCCGAGGCTTTGCCGGTGGAGTGGCCCGCCCTCGACGACGAGCGTCTGGCCGCGGTGGCCGGCGCGGCCGGCATGGCGGAAGCGAATCGACAGGGCCGGGTGCTGTTGGTGCTGGATGCAGCCGCCGTGCTGGCTGCGGCGAGCGCCGAAGCGTTGACGGTTGGAGCCCGGCTGGCCGGCCCGGAAACCACGCTGGTGGTGGCCGGGGGTGGCGAAGGAGCCTTGGCCAGAGCGGCGGCCTTGGGCTGGGGCCGCACGAGCGGGCCAGGACTGCGGCCTGCTGCGCCGGTGGCACGGCAGTCCGTCCTGCGCCGCACCCATCTTCCGCAAGAGTGGCCACCCGTGCGTCTGCCCAGCCTGCCGGTGGGGGTCTTGCCCGACTGGCCCACGCTGGGGGATAGCCCCGGTGAGCGCGTGGCGGCCCGCTTGGCATGGCTGGCGGAGCGCGAGCCGCGCATGCTGCTGGGTCATCACGTGGTGGATGGCCCGGCGTCGGCCGCGCTGGCCCTGGCCTTGGCGCAGCTGGCCAGCGATGGTCGGCGCGTGGTCTGGCTGCTGCCATCGGGCAGCAGCCTCACTGACCTGGTGCCCGCCCTCGCGATCATCGGCCGCCGTCGGCTGGGCCTGAAGCTGATCAGTGCGGCTCCGGTGTCCCCCGCTCTGGCCACGTTGCTGGAACACTGGTGGATCGCGACGCCGGCCGATGATGCCGAGACCGCCGCCGTGCTGGCCGCGCAGCTTGACCAGGAAGATCCCTGCCTGCTGGCCCTGCCGCCGACCTTGGCTGTGCCTGGCATTATTCCGTGGCCCAGCAACGAACCCTGGATCCCTGGCTCGGGGCGCTGGCTGATCCGGGGTGGCCCGGCGACCGTGATCTGCGGGCCCGGCACCGCGGCCAATGTCCAAGCGGCCCAGGCCCTGCTTTTGGCCAAGGGCTTGTCGATCAGCGTTTACCACGCCACCAGTCTGACGCCGTGCTGCGGCTACGAAGTGCGGCAATTGCCCGGCCCCGTGCTGGTGGTGGATGATCACCCCGCCGGTCAGGGCCTGGACCGCTTGTTGGCAGAGGTGCTGCCCGAACGCCACCTTTGTCTGGGTGGCGACCCGCGGCGCGGCGCACCGGATGCGGTGCGCATCGCGGCTGCGATGTGCGCACTTGCTGGCTGAGGAAGGCGCACCCAGCAGAACCGCCGGTGAACCAGACCGGCTGGACGGAGCTAGTCGCGGTGGAGGCAGTGCCCTTGGCCGGCCTGAAGAATCCGCTCAGCGCCGGGCCGACAGCGCGAGGCTGACCATCCGGCGCAGGGCGCGCAGGTCGAAGGGTTTGGTGAGCACGCCATCGGCGGCCTCAAGCCCTTCGCCGTGGCCTCCCTTGGGGTCAAAGCCAGTTACCACCAGCACGCGCAGGTCCGGGTGCAGGACTCGTAAGCGGCTCATGCACATGCGCCCATCCATCCCGGGCAGGTTCAGATCAAGGAGCACCAGGGCATAGCTGGTCTGCGCAGCCAGGGCCAGGGCAGCGTTGCCATCACCCGCCACGTCGACCATGAGCCCCTGATCCCGCAGGATTTCCGCCAGCAGGTCGCGGATGGCCGGTTCGTCATCAACGACCAGGACCCGCACGCCATCCCAGGCGGGACGCAGGCCAGAAGAAGAATCGTCACTAATTGTGGCACCCAGTGGGGTCATCAGGTGAGTCTACCTCACAAGCCAACGGATGTCGACGTCTGACAGACGCTTTCAAACGCAGGTTGGTCTGCTCAGGGGCTTCGCACGCAGGCTTCAAGGCCCGCCGCCAGGCTCAGCAGGCGGGCATCATCCCACTGTGCGCCTTGGAGTTGCATGCCGATGGGCAGTCCGGCCTCATCACTGCCGCAAGGCACGCTGATGCCCGGCAGGCCGGCGAGGTTGGCGGACAAGGTGAACAAGTCGGCCAGGTACATCTGCAAGGGGTCGGCAGTCTTCTCGCCCAGGCGCCAGGCGGTAGTCGGACTGACCGGACCGAGGATGGCGTCGCAACGTGCGAAGGCGGCATTGAAATCGTTGCAGAGCAGGCGGCGGACGCGTTGCGCCTGTAAGTAGTACGCGTCGTAATAGCCGGTCGAAAGCACGTAGGTGCCCAACATGATCCGCCGCTGCACCTCGGGGCCAAAGCCTTCGACGCGACTGCGGGCATACAGGTCGTGCAAATCCGCCGGGTCAGCGCAGCGCCGGCCATAGCGCACGCCATCGAAACGCGCCAGGTTCGAGGCGGCCTCACCGGTGGCGATCACGTAATAGACGGGAATGGCATTGGCCTCGCGCGGCAGGGCAACCTCGACCAGGGTGGCACCCGCCTCAGCCAGGGCGGCTTTGGTGGCATCCAGGGTCCGCCGTACGGCTGGCTGCAGACCGTCGACGTGGGCCGGAACCCAGCCGATGCGGGCGCCCCGCAGGGCCGCGCGGGAATCGACGGGAAGGGCCGCCGGCATGATCGCCACACGGCGGGCGCAGGTGCCGTCGGCGGGATCTTCGCCGGCCATCACGTGGGCCACCAAGGCCGCGTCTGCCACCGTGGTGGTGAGGGGGCCGATCTGGTCCAGGCTGCTGCCATAGGCAATCAGGCCATAGCGGCTGATCGCGCCGTAGGTCGGCTTATAGCCCACCACGCCGCACAGGCTAGCTGGCTGACGGATCGAGCCACCGGTGTCAGAGCCCAGCGCCACCGGCACCAGACCGGCGGCCACCGCTGCGGCGCTGCCGCCGGACGACCCGCCCGGTACGCGGGTGGGATCGCGCGGATTGCGCACCGGGCCATAGACCGAGCGCTCATTCGACGAGCCCATGGCGAACTCGTCCATGTTGGCATGGCCGACAACGACCGCCCCAGCTGCTTCCAGCCGGGCCACCGCCGTCGCGGTATAAGGCGCCACGAAGCCCTCCAGGATCCGTGATGCGGCGGTGGCCGGCGCACCCTGCACCAGCAGGTTGTCCTTCACCAGCAGCGGCACGCCGGCCAAGGCCGGGCGTTCACCGGCGGTCAGGCGGGCCTGTACCGTGGCGGCCGCGGCGCGGGCGCGCTCAGCCAGAAGCCGCACCACGGCATTGTTGGTGTCGCCAGCGCAGCGTTGCAGCGCAGCGTCGACGAGAGGCAGTACCGGAGCGCCGGCGTGGACGGCAGCGACGGTGGCGGTCACGGTGTGCATGTTCAGCGCTCCACCACTTTAGGCACCAGGATGGCGTCGACCCCTTTGGCCGGCGCCAGGGCCAGGACCTCGGCCTGGCTGAGCATCATCCCGGGCGCGTCGCCGCGGGTGATGCTGACCGCGCCAGCGACATTGGCGATGGGCAGGACCCCGGTGGTATCCACCGCCTGGAGCTGCTGCACGTAAGCGACGATGTGGTCCAGTTCGGCGGTGGCGACCGCCAGTTGGCGGTCATCGAGCGCTAGGCTGGCCAGCTTGGCCAGGTGACGGACGTCCTGCTCGGTGATGGTCACGAAGGCTCCAGAAGGTGGGCCGGGACGGTAGTCGACCAACGGGACGGGACAACCGTCAGGGGATCACCCCAGCCGGGCCAGCAGTGCTTCGGCCACCACCAGGTCATCCGGCGTGGTGATTTTCAGATTTCGCGCATCGCCCCGCACCAGGGCCACCGACAGGCCGCATCGTTCCAGCACCTGCACGTCGTCGCTGCAATCCCAGCCTTCGCGGGCGGCGCGGGCAAAGGCGGCCAGGGCGATGTCCCGGTCGAAGCCTTGGGGCGTCTGGGCCAGCCACAGCGGCTCGCGCGGCACGGTGGTGACGACAGTGCGGCCATCGTCGCTGCGTTTGACCGTCGCGGCGCAGGGGACAGCCACCACCGCACCCGCATGCAGCTTCAGCGCAGCCAAACAGTCGTCGATGCAGCGCCGTGGGACGCAGGGTCGCACCGCATCGTGCACCAGCACCGGCCCCGGCGGGCAGGCCGCCAAGGCGGTTGCCACCGAGGCCTGCCGGGTCGCACCACCGATCACGAGCTGGCACGGGAAGGGCGCCGTCGCGGCGATAGCGGCGACGGCGTCGTGAACATCGGCGCTGACCGCGAGCACGGCTTGATCCACGGCCCCGGCAAACGCCGCCAGCGTCCAGGCCAGCACGGGTCGCCCCGCCACCAACAGCAGTTGCTTCGGAAGATGGCCACCAAAGCGCTGGCCGCTGCCGGCGGCCGGCACGATGAGCGTGGTCATCGACGCTTACGCGGCGCGGGCTTCAGCGGCACCAGGGCACCAGTGTCGCCCTGGATCTCGTCCACCGTGGCGTGTAGCGACCGCTCAGCCACCACCTCGGTGGTGTTGCTGTTCCGTGGTGTGGCGGTGGCAGAGCGTGGGCGTGGCCGATCCGGATCGCGTGGGGCCTCGGTGACACGACGTCGCGGTGCTGGCAAGGGCCGTGGCACGCGTGGGCCGCCGCGCAGCGCCGCGCGCATGTAGAGGATCATCGGGGCCAGCAGGAACAGCACCCACACGATCAGGTGTGGTGGATGCTTGGCCCACATGCCGGCCAGCCCGTCATTATCAGTGGCCCAGGCCCCATAATTGCCGACCACGGCACCCCAGCCACGGAGCGACAGGAACGCCGTCCAACCCAGGTAGGTCCAGCCAGCGCGGTAGGCCTGACCAGGATCGCGGGCGGTTTCGAGGGCCAAGAAAAAGTCCCGGCCCAGACGGTCGCCCCGGTCGCCCGCCGCGCGGTAGGCTGCGGCGGCGAGATCGCGATAGGATTCGGCGTTTTGCCCGTCGGTCTCGGCGTCGGCCAAGTGCCGGTATGCGTGGCCCAGGTAACGGTCCACGGCGCGGGCGCGTTCCTGGTCCTCGGCCACCATGGGCGCCACGGCGGTCAACAATTGCACCGCCAGCAAATAGTTGCCTGCCTGGTAGGCATTGAGGCCGACAGTCAGCTTCTCAGCCGCGGACTCGGCCTGGGTCTCACCCAGCACGGCGGCAGCGGCCTCGATCTGACCGCTGTTCTGCATGGCCAAGGCAAGATTGTAGAGCAGCACGCGACTCTGTGCGCCCAAGGTCCGGGCCTGTTGCAGATGCTTGGCGGCATCCGCCCAGCGCTCAAGGCGAAGCTCGGCCTGGCCCAGCAGCAGGACCGCGTCTGCGCTTTGCGCATCCCGGGCCACGGCGCCCTGCAGGCTGTTGACGGCACGTTCCCACGAGAGTCGGGCCTCGTCCATGCGCTGCGGCGAGGCCACTGCTTCGCCCCGGGCGAGTTGCACCTGGCCCTGGGCCAGCCAGTGGGCGGCGACGTCCGGCTGATTGATGGTAGCACGCTGCAGGCATTCTTCCGCCTGGGTCAGCAACTCGAGCCGACGGGTGGCGTCGCGCTCAGCCAGGATCAGCCGGACCCGGCCCAGTTCATACCAGGCGGACCAGTCATCGGCCTTGGTGTCGACGGCGCGCAACAGGCTGCGCTCGGCCCGCTGCGGATCGTCCAGCAGCAGGGCCACACGACTGTCGAGGAACCAGAATTCCGCGGGCGGACGATTACCCGCCCGTTGCAGCGCGGCTTTGGCCAAGCGCTCTGCATCGGCACGTTGACCAGCGCTGACTGCGGCCCGGGCGGCATGGAAACGGGCCCAGCCACCGGCATCGCTGGCCGCCTCGGCCGCGGCGATGGCGCCGGCGGTGTCACCATTCTCGGCCAGGGCCTGCACCAGCAGGGCCTGGGTGACGGTTTCGCCGGGCGCCAGGGTCAAGGCGTTGCGAGCGCTGGCCACGGCTTCAGCGGGTTTGCCGGCAGCCAATTGCAGGCGGGCCAGTTCACGCAGACCATCCGGCCAACGTGGAAACCGGCGCAGGATCTCGGTCAGGCTGGCTTCGGCAGTCGGGTCCTTGGCAGTGATCAGTGCCTGGACCGGCGCCCACGCATCACGGGTCGGGGCATCAACGGCCCAGGCCGCGGCTGATAGCACCGCACAGAGGCCAATCATCAATGACCGACGCATCATTCTGTGCCTTTGGTGGCGAAGCCGGCTGCGCGGGCGGCCGTGGTCAGGCGCTGATCGTCCTGGCGGGAGACGGGCACAAAGGCCAGGGTTGCAGTGTGCGCGATGACGTGCGTCCGTGGCCACAGGTCGGTGGCCACATCGGCGGGGAAACGTTGCCACCAGGGCCGCGCCGTGACGACGACGGTTTCGGCCCGGTAGAGACGGCCATCTTCGGCCCGGAACCAGGCGCTCACCGGGCGCTCCATTGGCTGGGCGCTGGTGGCGCTCCACCCGACGGGCAAGGGCAGGGCTGCTTCGGCAGCCACGGCCACGCCTTCGCGGCGTTCTGGCTGGAAGGGGGCGGCGGGATCAGCCGATGGGGCCACGCTGGCGCGGTGCTCGATGCATCCGGCCAACGCCACGATCATGATCAGGATGCCCAGCAGCCGCATGCTGCTGACTCTAAGTGGCCGCTGGCCCAGCGAAAGGGCGCCGGGCCAGGGCTACGCCAGCACCGCTGACCAGCCCGAGGGCGATCAGGGCTTCGAGCGAAATCAGGGTGCGGTTGCGGGTATGGGCGTGGGCAAAAGCGACCTCGTCGCCGTGCCCAGCGCGCCGTGCCTCGGCCATGGCCACGGTGGTGACGGTCGAATGCCGAGCCAGGGCGTGGCCGGTGGCACAAGCCACCAGGCCCACCAGGCACAGCGCCAGGGCCACACGCTGCCCGCGCAGGGCATAGGCCAGGGCGGCCAGGGCGCCGAGGCAGAGGGGCCACAGACTGACGTCGATGATCCGCGACCAGGTGACCAAGAGGGCGCCGAACACCGCGCCTGCCGCTTCGCGCGTCAGCAGGTCGCCGCGCGGTGGCGCAAACGAGAAGGCGATGGGGGCGGCCACCGCCAGCAGCGTCGTGCCAGCCACCCAGGCAGTGGCCGCGATCAATAAGACGACCAAGAGTGGGCGGGGTGCAGACATGGCTATCTAGCCCAGCACGTCAGTGAGCAGACTGATCGCCACCACCTGCCGGCGCGGTACGGCGACTGCGCGGCGATTGGCGCGCACGCCGTACTTCGCGCTTTCAGCCACGTAGACCTCCTTGGTACTGGACGATTCCCGATGGTCGTGCAGATCGGCATCAGCGAAGACGACCCCATCGCCGGTCAAGCGGGCCAGGGTACCAATGATCACGAAAAACTCAGCGAGATCGACCACCACCACCTGTCCCACGAAGGGCGCCAGCCAATCAGTGTCGGAATGGAGTTCAGGTGCCAAACTCGAACTCCTCGGGCTCGGCCGGCCCAGGGGCCTGCAGGTGGCGTCGCAGGCGGCGGATCAGATGGCCACGCCGGCCAGGGCTCATGCGCCGGAAGAGGTTATCGACGATCAGTTCAGCGGTGGCGGATTCATCCATGCCATTGAGCGGGATCTCGGCCCGGCCCATGGTGCGGTGCCCACCCGCCGAGCCCATTTTACCGAACGCAGCCATCGCCTTGGCACCGACGTCCTGACGGTGGCCGTCGCCGCGGAAGATCACCACCAGGCGATCAGCGTGCATGCCCGCCACCACCACCCAGGTGATGCCGCAGGTCAGCAGCAGCAAGTCGGCGGCCTGGACCAGGGTGTCGAGGTCGTCGACCTGGCCGTAGTTCACCAGGACCAGGTCCCGGTAAACCACCCGATGACTGATGCCCCAGGCAATGTCGTCGAGCATGCCCATCGGCACCTGGCTTTTTTGCAGACGTGCCAGGAAGTGCCCATCGGC
>JBBQTJ010000150.1:0-7990 GCA_038213315.1 Planctomycetota bacterium | reverse complement strand
TCGAACAGGGTGCCCGGCCCCGCTATGAACTGCTGCTCGACATCCTGGCCCAGGCCCGGCCCCGGATGTCAGCCGCGCGCCTGCGCCGTTGCGCGGCCAGTGTGATCGGTCAGGTGATTTTCTATCACCACGCCCAGCCCTTCATCGCGCGCCTGGCGCCCGACAACCTGCTGACCGCAGACACGGTGGAACGCACCGCGAACCATATCGCCGCGTTCTCGTTGGCCGGACTGATGGCGGAACTGCCATGATCCGCGTCGCCCTACAGATGCTGCTGGGTGACCGGACCAAATTCATCGGCATCCTGGTGGGGGTCACCTTCGTCAGCCTGCTGATCACGCAGCAGGCGGCGATCTTCGACGGGCTGATCGCACGCAGCCACGGGGCCATCGACGACGCAGGTGTCGCCGATCTGTGGGTGATGGATCCCAAGGTGCAGCAGATCGACGACTACAAACCGATGACCGACACCACGCTCACGCGGGTGCGCTCGGTGGCCGGCGTGGCCTGGGCGATGCCCTACCTGCGCACCCAGATCAAGGCCCGCCTGCCCGATGGCACCCAGCAGGCGTGCGTGGTGATCGGGCTGGACGGGACCACCCTGGTTGGCGCGCCGCCGATCATGAAGGCCGGCCGGCTGGAGGACCTGCGCCGCGCCGACGGCGTGATCATCGAGGCCCGCGAAGCCGCCAACAAGCTGGCCGCGCTGGGGCCGGACGGCAAGAAGATCCCGCTGAAGATCGGCGACACTCTGGAGTTGAACGACCACCGCCGCGTGGTGGTGGGTCTGGCCGAGCCCTCGCGCACGTTCATGTGGTTCCCCATGGTCTACACCACCTATCTGCGCGCGCTGGAAATGGCCCCGCCCGAGCGCCGCAGCCTGACCTACGTGCTGGCCAAGGTCCAGCCGGGCGAGGACCGCCAGACCGTGGCACGGCGCATCACCGCCAGCACCGGTATGACCGCCCTGACCCAGGACGAATTTCGCAAGCGCACTGTCGATTTCATCATGACCTCCACCGGCATCCCGATCAATTTCTTCATCTCGATGGCCCTGGGCCTGATCGTCGGCTGCGCCATCGCCGGGCAGACCTTCTACAACTTCGTGCACGACAACCTGCGGCACCTGGGTGCGCTCAAGGCCATGGGGGCGCGCAACCACCAGCTCGTCGCCATGGTGCTGGCCCAGGCGAGCCTGTCGGGGCTGATCGGCTATGGGTTGGGCGTGGGCGCGGCGGCCGGCTTCGGCTGGGCCATCCACGGCACCGAGTTGGCTTTCCTGCTGTCGACCTACCGGCTGGTGTTCGCCGGCGTGGCGGTGCTGGTGGTGGTGCTGCTGGCTTCAAGCCTGGCCATGCGCGCGGTGATCCGTCTTGAACCCGCCGTGGTCTTCCGGAGCTGATATGGCCGACGTGATCCAAGCCCGCGGCGTGACCAAGACCTTCGGCAGCGGCCCCACCGCGGTGCCGGCCCTGCGCGGCGTGGACCTGACCGTGCCCGGCGGCGAGCTGCTGATGCTGGTCGGGCCGTCGGGCTGCGGCAAGACCACGCTGATCTCGGTGATTGCCGGCATCCTCAACCAAGACCAGGGCGAGGTGCGCGTCCTCGGCGAGGACCTCAAGGCCCTGGGCAACGACGGCCGCACGCGCTTCCGCGGCCGGCACCTGGGCTTCGTGTTCCAGGCCTTCAACCTGCTGCCGGCGCTGAGCGCGCAGGAGAACGCCGCGATCCCGCTGCTGATCCAGGGCCAGCCCCGCCGCCAGGCCCTGGCCAAGGCAGCCGCCCTGCTGGAGCGCGTCGGCCTGGGCCAGCGCCTGGACGCCCGGCCGAACCAGCTCAGCGGCGGCCAGCAGCAGCGCGTGGCCATCGCCCGTGCCTTGGTGCACGATCCTGAACTGGTGGTGTGCGACGAGCCGACCAGCGCCCTCGACCATGAGACCGGCCAGACGGTCATGGGCATGCTCAAAGAAGTGGCCGTGCGCCCGGGCCGCGCCCTGGTGGTGGTCACGCACGACAGCCGCATCTTCCCGTTCGCCGATCGCATCGCGACCATGGACGACGGCCGCATCGCCGCCCTGGAAGCGCCGCCCGCCACCGTTCCTCCGGAGCACCCATGAGACCGCTCGTCGTCCTCCTCGTCCTGTCCGCGTCAGGCATCATCTTCGCCGGCTGGAGCGTGGTGCAGGGCCGCCGCCAGCCGCCGATCGCCGAGCCGATCGTGCCGCCCGCGACTTCCCCGTTCGCCGCCACCTTGGCCGGCTCGGGCCTGGTGGAGCCGACCGGCGACATCGTGCGCATCGGCGCGCCCCTGGGCGACGTCATCGCCGAGGTGCTGGTGCGGCCCGGCGACCGCGTCGCCGCCGGCGCCCCGCTGCTGCGCCTCGACCTGCGCGCCACCCAGGCGCAGGAGGCCATGCAGGTGGCCGCCGTGGGCGCCGCCACCGCCGCGGTGGTCGCGGCGCGCTCGGCCGTGGACGAGGCGCGGGACAACGCGGCGCGCGCCGGCGACGACCTGCTCTCGGGCGAAGAGCGTGCCCGCCGCACCTTCGCCGTCGCCGCCACTGAGGCCCGCCTGGCCCAGGCCTTGGCTACTGTTGCCCAGGCCGAGGCCGCCCTGGCGGCGGTGCGCACCGAGCTGGAGCGCCGCACTATCACTGCGCCCAGCGCCGGCACCGTGCTGCGGGTCGATGCCCGACCCGGCGAGTTCGCGCCCGCCGGCCGCATTGATCCGCCGTTGGTGACCCTCGGCGACCTGGAGCGGCTCCAACTACGCGTCGACATCGACGAGAATGACGCTTGGCGCCTGGCGCCCGGCGCCAAGGCCGAGGGCGCGGTGCGCGGCAATCCCCAGTTGCGCACGTCGCTGGAGTTCCTGCGCGTCGAGCCCTATGTGGTGCCCAAGAAGTCCCTCACCGGGCAGTCGTCGGAGCGGGTCGACACCCGCGTCCTCCAAGTGATCTTCCGCGTGGTGCGCGCCGATCTGCGCCTGTACGCCGGACAGCAGATGGACGTGTTCATCGACGCGCCGGCGGCGACGGGGCTGCCATGATGCCCAGGTTTGGAGTGTGGGCGGCTGCGCTGCTGCTCACGGGCTGCATGGTCGGGCCGGACTACCGGGCCCAGCCGCCGGCCACGCCGGCGGCCTGGACGGCGGAGGCCGCGCCGGCGGCCGACGCTGAGCGCTGGTGGACGGCCTTCAATGACGGCACTCTCGACCGACTGGTGACGGCCGCGCGGGAGCGCAACCTGGACCTGCGCGTGGCCCAGGCCCGCCTGCGCGAAGTGCGCGCCCAGCTGGGCGTGGTGCGCTCGCGGCTGGCGCCCGAGATCGACGCGGAGGGCAACGTGACCCGACGCGAATTGTCCGAGTCCATCCAGCCCGGCGGCGGCACCATCAGCACCACTTGGCAGGCGGGCTTTGACGCCACCTGGGAGATCGACCTGTTCGGCGGCACGCGCCGCGCCGTCGAATCCGCCGGCGCCGAGGCCGATGAGGCCGAGTACCAGGTCGGCGACGTGCTGGTGTCGATCACTGCCGAGACCGTGGCGGCCTACCTGGATCTGCGCGCGGCCGACGAGCGCCTGGCGGCCCTGGCTGAGGTCATTGCTGCCCAGGACCGGCTGCGCGACCTGGTCGCCCGGCGCCTGGCGGCGGGCCTGGCCGACCAGTCCGCCCTGGCCCAGGCCGAGGCCGATCTGGCCGGCGCCCGCACGCGCGAGCCGCAACTGCACGTCGCCCGCGCCCAGGCTCAGCATCGCCTCGCCCTGTTGGTCGGCGATCTGCCGACCCCAGCCGGGGACGACCCCGCTCACCTGCTGTCCACGCCGGACCTGCGCCGCGCCGCGGCTCTGCCGGACCCGACCGCCTCCCTCGCACCGGGCCTGCCGTCCGCGCTGCTGCTGCGCCGGCCCGACCTGCGCGCCGCCGAGCGAGCCTTGGCTGCGGCCAGCGCCGGCGTGGGTGTGGCGCGGGCGGACTACTACCCGCGCTTCTCCCTCACCGGCGCTTTCGGCTGGACCGGCGGCGACACCGCCGACCTGTTCAGCGCTGCCAACCGGGGCTGGTCAATCAGCCCGGCGGTGCGTTGGCCGCTGTTCACCATGGGCCGCATCGCGAGCCAGGTGGCCGCCGCCGATGCGCGGTTGGAGCAGGCCGGGTTGCGCTATGAGCAGGCGGTGCTGCGCGCCGCCGCCGAGGTCGAGGACGCGCTGGTGCGCACCGCCCGCGGCCGCGACCGGGTCGCCGCCGCCGCTGCCGCCCTGGCCGCACGCCAGCGCGCCACTGATCTGGTGCGCCGCCGCTTCGAACGTGGCCTGAACGACGTGAGCGCGGTGCTTGAGCAGGAGCGCCTGTTCGGCGACGCCCGCGCCCAGCTGGTGGACGCCCGCGCCGAGCAAGGCCTGGCCCTCACCGCCTTGGCCAAGGCCCTGGGTGGCGGCTGGCAGCCACCTGAGAATTCGTAAGGCGCGCCTGCGTTCAGAAGCGGTAGACCACGCCGCCGCCAAGGGAGCGCCGCACGTAGGTGTCCTCCCGGTCCTCCCACAGCAGATCGAAGCGCACGGACCAGGCCGCGTCCAGGTCCACCACTGCGCCGCCGGCGAACGTGGTGGTTATGGCGGTGCCCTGGGGCGGCAGATTGTCCTCGCCGGTGCTGAACAGCACGTAGGGATGCCAGCGCCCGTGATCGAGCAGCAGCCGGGCGAGCATGGCGTTGGTCGAGGGATTCACCGTGCTGGTGCCGTAAAGATAGCGCGCCTCCAGGGTCAGGTCCGCCGGCAGCGCCAGGCGCAGTCCCGGGGCATAACGGTCGACGCGCTCCTCCTCGTACTGGGACGAGTGGAAGCCGGCGAGGAGGGTCAGCGTCCTGCCGAGCCGCAGCTCTGCCCCCAGGCCCCCCTCGTGCTCGGGCATCACCTGGGCCTGGGGCGTGATCGCCGCCATGGCGTCCAGCGCCAGCCAGGGCGACGGCGTCCAGTAGGCGCGCAGATTGTAGCGCACGTCGTGCAGGTCGAACTGCTCGGCCTCGTCCAAGCCTGCCGAGAGCGTGACGCTGTCGCTGAGCCGGCGGCCGAGCTGGAGGTAGGTGCTGTGCTCCTGGTCGCGCTGGGCCACCAGGGCGCTGTCCGGATCGAAGTGGTCAAGCATGCCGCCCGCATCCAGGCGCCACCGCCTGACCCGCTGATGAGCCAGCCCCGCGCGCTTGGCGGCGGCCCCGTCCGTGCCCGCCGCCAGGTAGGCACGTTGCGCGGCGGCGCTGTCGCCCTCGGCTCGGGCCACGTCGCCCAGCAGTTCCTGCACGTCGGCGTCCGTCGGGAAGCGCACGGCCAGCGCGTCAAGGAGGCGCCGGCTCTCGGCCAGGCGCTGCATCCAGTACAGCACCCGCGCCTTGCCTAGCAGGGCCGAGCGGCGCTGCGGCTCGTGCGCCAGTACCTGGTCCCACTGGGCCAGGGCGCCCGCGTGGTCGCCCTGCCAGCCGATGACGATGGCGAGGTGCTCCCGCGCTACCACGTCGTCCGGCTGTTTGGCCAGGATGCCGACGAAGACCGCCACTGCGCCCGACAGGTCACCGGCGTTGCGCAGGGCCAGGCCGTGGTCGATCTCCGCCGCGGTGGAGCCCCGCGCCGCGGCGGCGCAGCCCAGGAGGAGCAGGATCAAGGTCGGGGCGCGCAGGGTGGTCATGGTTGCTCCGGGAGCGGTGGTGGTACGAGTCGTGGTGATGGCGGGCTGTCGGGCGCCGACGGCGCGGGGCGCTGGGCCTGCCACTCGATGCGGCCGCGCAAGTAGGCGAGCCAGCCCAGGCCCGCGCCGAATTGCCGCAGCGGCTGGAAGGCCACGGGCTCGGCCAGCACCAGCAGCACGCGGCCCAGGCGGCCCCACGCGGTGGTGGCTCCGCCCAGCCAGGCGCGGGCGAGACGCTCCGCCCGCAGGTGCAGGGCCACGTCGACCAAGGCCTTGCCCAGCAGGATCCACAGGATCAGCACGTGGAGCCCCTGCCCGGCCAACACCAGACCGAGCAGCACCAGCGGCGCGCACAAACCGTACAGCGGCAGCAGCAGGTCGATGGTCTTCAGCACCAGGTGGACCCGGCCCAGGCGCCCGGCCCAGGGCGCGCCCACCAGATCGCGATGCTGCACCATGGTGTGGATGAAGCCGGCGAACCAGCGGGAGCGCTGGCGCAGGAAGCCGCGCACCCGGTGCGGCGCATCGGTGGCGGCGCGGGCCGCGGGGATGACCTGGGCGTCCAACGGCGCGCCCCGACCCAGCGCCCGGCGGTGCAGGCGGAACATCACCTCGTAGTTCTCGGTCAGGCTGGCCGGGTCGAAGCCGCCCACGGCCACCAGCGAGTCGCGCCGGAAGGCCGCGAACGCGCCGGGCACCAGCACCAGGGTGCGGTCGCCCATCCAACCGGCGCGCCACAGGTAGATGCGGCGGTACTCCAGGCGCTGGAAAGCCTGGAAATAGCCCGACCACCAGCCGGGCGCGCAGGCGGGCACCACCACCTCGCAGGCGACCTCCAGCGCCGGCGCGGCTGCGAAGGCCTGGCGCAGCGCCGCCAATGCGCCGGGCTCCACCAAGGTGTCCGCGTCCAAAGTCAGCAGCACCGGCCGGTCGGCGCAGCGCATGGCCGCGTTCAGCGCCCGAGCCTTGCCCAGGTTGCGCGCCAGCCGCAGCACCCGCAGGGCCGGCCAGTCCGCGCCGGCCAGCAGCCCCGCGCCCTCGGGCAGCCCCTCCGGCGCGGGGCCCGGCACCAAGCCCAGGTCGTCCCGGCACCACGCCGCAGTGCCATCGGTCGATCCGTCGTCCACCACCACCACCAGGTCGTCCGGCCCGACCTGGGCGCGCAGCGCTGCCAGGCACGCCGGCAGCACGGCGCGCTCGTTGCGCGCCGCCACTAACACGGCCAGACCCAGTGACGGCGCCGCCGCGTGCGCGACGCTCGACGGCTGCGCCAGGGCCCGCCGACTGCGCCGCAGCAGATGGCCCACCAACAAGGTCTCGTACGAGAGGTAGACGATGCCCACCGCCCAGGACCAGGGCGACGGCAGGGCGAAGGCCGCCCCCAGGGTCACCAGCAGCAGGGCGGCAACCAGCCCCAGCAGGACGTGAAAGCGGAATGAGGGCCCTGGTGCCACGTCGCGCAAGCCAGCAGGAACCGGCGCGAAATCAACCGGCATCTGAACGCAAACAGAACGCGGCCGGTGGCATGCGCCACCGGCCGCGAATGCCTGCGCCCTGAGCGATGGCGCAGGGCCGCCGCCCGGGAGGGCGGCGATCCATGACGCGTTCCACAATGAAGTCTTGGATTGCCCGTCGTTGTTGAGGGCGGCAGCGGTAGCCGGGTTAGTGTTACCTCTCATCTCTACCGAGAAGTGATGGCACCAGCGTCAAGCATGATCGTCGGCGCATCTCATGCGGCCCGTGACGACGATGGGATCAGCTATTCGCCACGCGCCCGGCCGCCGATAGGGCTTCGACGACCTCTCCGGGTTGCTCCGCCGTGGCGAGACGCTCCATGACGAACTCGCTTTCGACCAGCGCCGCGAGCTGCGAGAGCAGGCGGATGTGCTGGCGGGGGTTCTCAGCGGGCGTCAGCAGCAGGAAGGCCATGCGCGCCCGCTCTTGACGCCCCTGGACAAGGACGCCGCCACGAATGCGGGCGAAGGCGACCAGCGCCCCGCTCAGGCCTTCGATGCGCGCATGCGGGATCGCAATGCCATGACCGATATAAGAGGACATCGACCGCTCACGGTCGAGCAACGAACGCTCCAGGCGCTCCATGGGCATCGTCGCGGGGAGGACGCCCGGGGGAATGCAACGCAGCATGCGCGCGATGGCGCCCTCAAGATTGGCGGCCTCGACCCCAAGCAGGACGCGCTCGGGCGGCAGCACCTCCTCCAGCGTCAGGGTCGGCTCGCGCTCGAACTCGTCGTGGATCTGGCCAACCACGTCCTCAATGACGTCCTCCAACGAGACGATCCCCGTCCATTG
>JBBQTJ010000149.1:0-8047 GCA_038213315.1 Planctomycetota bacterium | reverse complement strand
GCCATTGGCAATGGTCTTCCGCGAAAGCCCGGATGCACGACATGCGATTGAAACGCCACCATATCCCAGCGTTCGTGCCTCGCAGGCCACAACCAAGCGTCGGGCTCGTTCATCCAGCAGGGGCAAGACCGATGCGAACTTCCGAGAAAGCTCGCTGTGCTTCTTCATGGACAGAAAGCATGCCAACTTCCAGCTGAGTTGCTACCTTTATATATTAACGGGGCCTAAATGAGGTCAGGTGTACGCAGCGAAGTGCCCTTGGGCAGGACACCTGTCCTCATTTGAAAGTAGGCTGATCCGGCGGCTGCAATCCGCAGCGCTAGCGCCCCACTATGCCAGGCAGCACCCCCTGGGACGAGGTCGCGCCGCTAATCGTTCCGTCACCGGCAACGCCCTGGCATCGATGGCAGGTGGGGTTCGGCGTCTCGAACATTCGGCGGGATGAGCCCGGGCTGCTGGAGCCGGTCGCAGCTGGACCTGACGAAGTGGCAGAGGATGGGGCTAGAACCCTAGACCAGCCCGAGATGGAAGGGCGAATGCGGCCGAGGCATAAGAAAAGAAGCCCCGCATCCATATGGGATGCGGGGCTTTATGTGGTGCGTCATCATGGACTCGAACCATGGACCCAGGGATTAAGAATCCCTTGCTCTACCAACTGAGCTAATGACGCGTCGCGTTGGGGAGGGGGGCTTTTAGCGGCGGGACCGGGGTTGTCAATCGTGGTGGGCTGGGGCGGTTGCTGGGATGCACGCGATCAGCCCAGGTGGCGACGAAGATGTCCGCAGCGTCGGCAGTTGCGGGGTCGCCCACGGCGCGGGCCAGGGCGGCCTGATCCTGGCGCAGGGGGAGGTGGTAGGGATAGAGGGCGATGGCCCGCGTGGTGAGGGCCAAGGCCTGCTGGCGCAGGGCGTAGGCGGCGGCCTGGTCCGCGCTGCGGCTGGCCAGCTGGGTCAGGGCCTCGGCCTGAGCTTTCACTAGACCGACATGGTCAGGAAAGCGCTCGGCCAGACGGGCGAGGGCCTGGGCATGGGCGGCGGGGGTGCCGATGCCCAAGGCGCGGGCGTTGGCGGCCACGGCGGCGGCACCGATGGCCAGGCGGTCGTCCGCGGGCCAGGTCAGGGCGAGGGTGGTCGCATCCTCGACCGCACGGTCGGCAAGGTTGCCCGCCAAGGTGTGCGGGTCTTGGCCCAGGGCCAGGTCGCCATAGCCGGCCAGGGCGCTGAGCAGACCGAGCGGATCCGGCTCGCCGCGGTCGTGTTGGGCGGCCAGCTGCAGCCGAAAAATCCGCTGGGTGGCTTGATTGCGCTCATGGGCGGCATGGTTGCCGCCCATGAGCCACGTCACCGCGGCCCCGCTCAGGGCCAGGGCCGGGATGCCGAGCGCCGCCAAGGCCAGTCGGCGCGGACAGGGGCGCGCCGCTGCCGTGACGGGTCCGGTGGCGCCGCTGCCCCAGGCCGCCGCCAGGACTAGGCCGAGGATCAGCACAATTTGCGGACTATGCAGGGGGAAATCCATCAGCGCATGCAGACCCAGGGCCGCACCCGCCCACCACCAGGCCCAGGCGGGCGCAGCGGGCAGGCGCAGCAGCAGCGGCGTGAGCGCGGTCAGCACGGCCACCAGAGCGACGGCCCACAGGTGGATGCGATTGTCATAGCCGCCGGGCCAGCCCGCGATCACCGGATGAAGCATGCCGCCGATGCCGGTGTCGGGATCGTGGCACGAGAAGAGCAGGGACCAGGCCAGCACGGCCAGCGCGCCCAGCCAGAGCAGACGTGGGGTGGCGACGTCGGTGACCGCCGCAGCGGCGCCACCGGCGCGGCGGGTCAGCGGCAGGATCAGCACCGCCAGCAGCATCAGTGCTGCCAGCACGCCCGCATCGACGGCGGCCTGCAGCGGTTCGCTGTGGGCCAGAATGGTCTCTTCCGCGGCGGGTGGCTTCACCCGGGGATAGTCGCGGGCGAAGCCGTCCAGGCCGTGGCCAAGCAGCGGTCGTTCGGCGGTCAGGACCAGTGCGGCCTGCCAGTAGCCGAGGCGGACCTCAGCGCTGGCGCTCAGGGCCTGACGCAGCGGCGGCACCGCGATGGCCGCGGCGAGAGCGAGCAGCAGGGCGGCTACGGCGAGTTTGCGCCACCGTCCATGCCAGCAGATCACCGTCAGCACGCCGGCGCTCGCGGCGGCCAGTACGCCCGCTTTGCTGCCCGAGGCGATCAGCAGGGCCACCGCCAGCACGCTCAGCAGAGTGGCCAGGACGCGGCGCCCCGTGGCGTGGGCCAGGGTCGCCACGGCGATGGGCAGCACCAGGATGACCCAGCTCGCTAGGCAGTTGGCGAGCAGGAAGGTGCCATTGGCGCGCCAAGAATGGACGCGCGCATCCCATTGGCCGCGCAGGCGCTCATTGTCCACCATGGCCGGGTCGACGGCGAAACGGGCGCGCAGCGCCGGCTTTTCGAAACCGTATTCGCCAGCCACCAGCAGCGCCTCGCCCACCAGTCCGAGCAGTAGGCCCGCGCTGAGCACCCGCAGATGGCGGTGGATGGCGGGCAAGAGGGCCCACACCGCCGCCAATTGCGCGGCCCAGCCCCACCAACGGAACCAGGCCGTGGCCGGAGCCGGTGACCACGTGGCGGTGATAGCCAGCCAGGCCACTAACACCAACACCAGCAACGACAGCCGCCAGGGCGTCGGCCGCAAGGGCGCCGACCACAGCGCGCGATGCAGCAACCCGGTCGCCGTCGCGGCAGTCAGCAGTCCATAGAACGCAAGATTAGCAGCATCGGTGGGATCACCGCTCCACACCAGGGGCCGCAGCGCCGGCAGCACCAGCAGCCAGAGGGCGGCGAGCCAGTCGAGTTTGACGGCCATCGCGATGTCGCGGGGTCGCGGGGTCGCGGGGTCGGACATCAGCGACCGCACCGGGGTCGCGGGGTCGGATTGGACCACAGTCGCGGGGTCGGATTGGACCACAGTCGCGATGTCGCGGGGTCACGGGGTCGCGGGGTCGGATTAGACCACAGTCGCGATGTCGCGGGGTCGCGGGGTCGCGGGGTCGCGGGGTCGGACATTAGGGACCGCACCAGGGTCACGGGGTCGACTTCAATAGTACACAGCGACGCCACGTTCATGGGATCTGCCGGCGGTTGTCAGTCATCAGGCCCCGCGACGGCTGTCTATTCACCCCACCCATCCCCCGCCCAGGCAATGCTCATCCGCATCGTCGTAGGCGACACAGGCCTGGCCGGTGGCGGTGCGCTGCACCGGGGTGGGGAAGGTGACGCTGGCGGCGCGGGGATCATTCGCGTCGGGCAGGATGCGGGCCGGGACGGGCGTGCCGCGGTGACGCAGGCGCACGCGGCAGTCCAGGCCGCCAGCGGGCAGGGGGCCGAGGTGCCAGGTGCATTCGCGCAGCGGCAGGGTGCTGGTCAGCAGGGCCTCGCGCGGGCCTAGCCACACGGTGTTGGCGGCTTGATCCAGGCGCACCACGAACAGTGGTTCGCGCCAGGCCACGCCCAGGCCCTTGCGCTGGCCCAGCGTGAAGGCGGCCAGGCCGGCGTGGTCACCCAGGCGGGTGCCGTCCACGTGGCGGATGTCGCCCGGCACGAAGGCGGTGGGGATGCGCTCGCGCAGGAAGGTGGTGACGTCCTGGCCGACGAAGCAGATGTCTTGGCTCTCGTGTTTGTCGGCGGTGGTGAGATTGCGCGCGCGGGCCGCAGCGCGGACTTCGTCCTTGGTCATATGGCCGACGGGGAACTGCGCGCGGGTGAGCTGGTCCTGGGTCAGGCTGAAAAGGAAATAAGTCTGGTCCTTGTCCCGGTCGACGCTGCGGCGCAGCAGGCGACGGTCGAAGGCCTCGGCGGTGCGGGCATAGTGGCCGGTGGCCACGGCCTCGGCGCCCAGGCTCTCGGCGTGGCGCCACAACACGCCGAATTTGATGTGTTCGTTGCAGCGCACGCAGGGGTTGGGGGTCTCGCCCCGGGCATAGGCGGCGACGAACACGTCCACCACCCGGGCGCGAAACTCGTCCTCGGCATCGAGGACGTAATGCGGCACGCGCAGACCCCGGGCCACGCTGCGTGCGTCGATGGTTTCGCTAGGCGAGCAGCAGGCGTCGCTGCGGGTGAAGCCGCCATCAAGCTCGGCGCAGGGCCAGAGCTTCATGGTGACACCCACCACCTCGTGACCTTGTTCGGCCAACAGGGCTGCGGTCAGGCTGGAGTCGACTCCGCCACTCATACCAGTCACAATGCGTGCCATGGGCGCGAGTGTGCGTGCTTCCTCGCGCTGTCGACTGTCGGGCTGCTTACAGCGCGGGCAGGTCGCCAGCGGGCACGACGGGCGCCGGAGCTTCGGGCGCAGCCTCGGGGGCTGGGACGGCGGGAGCTTCGACGGCTGGGACCTCAACGGCGGGCGCTTCTACTGAGGGAACCTCGACCGCAGGAACCTCGACCGCAGGAACTTCCACTGCCGGAACCTCAACGGGCGGTGCTTCCACGGCGGGGAGTTCGACCGGCGGAGCTTCTTCTGCGCCTGCGGGTGCCTCTTGGAGGGCGGGCAGCGGCTCGCCGGGGGTCTGGAGCTCAGGCAGAGCCTCGGGCTTGGGCGCGGAAACCTTGGGTGCGGTCGCCGCGGAAGCTTTCGCTTCGGCCTTGGCTTTGGCGGCCATCGCTGCCGCAGTGGCGGCCTGGTCGGCAGCAGCCTTGGCGGCGCTTTGGGCAGCCTGGATCCGAGCGGCGGCATCCTTGGTGATGCCGAGCATGCTGAGGGTGGTCAGGGCGCGGCTCAGGCGGGTGTAGCTGGCATCAATCTGCCGGTTCTCTGCCTCGGTGGTATTACCGATCGCGGCCGTGCGCTGCGCCAGGGCGGTGAACAGCCCTTCCAGCTTGGCCTCGTCCGTGGGCGCGGCGGGTGCGGCAGGCGCGTCCTTGGGTTTCTCGGTGATGGCCGCGACGGTGGCCGGACGGCTCAGACCGACGCCCATGGCCTGCTGTTCGATGGCGCCGGTGACCTCGATGACGGTGGCGGTGATATCGTCCAGATTGCTCAGGGCCCGATAGGGCAGGTCGTGGGTCACGCCGTAGGCGGGGATGACCTTGTCGATCAGATGAGTGTAGGGGGCGGCCTTGGCGACCTGGATCGGCTGATCCACGGCCAGCAAGGTGGCAGGCAGGAGCACGGGCACGAGCAGCAGGTGACGGAGCATGGTTCCCCCTAGGAAAGCGAGGCGTGCAGCAGAGGGGGCCGGGACCTGACGGCAAGGTCTCAGCCTGAGCGGACTTGGCGCTGCCTCAAACACTCGGGATTGGTCTTTCTGGTCCCTTGCCAGCAGCCTGGACAGCGTCACGAGAAGGCCAAGGTCCAGCGCCATGCTCCTGGTCATGCTCGCGGTGCTGGCTCCGGTGGTGGCCCTGATGGTGCTGGGGCATCTGCTGCGGCGGGGCGGGTTGGTGGGCGAGGCGGGACTGGTGGATCTGAACCGGCTGTTGTTTTACGTGCTGCTGCCGGCCCAACTGGTCGCCACCTTGGGGGTCGGGGACTGGGGCCGCAGGTCCGCCATGGGGGCGGTGCTGGTGGCCCTGGGGGTCTATGTGGCCTCGTTGCTGGTGATGTGGGTGGCGACCCGCGGGCAGGCGCCAGCCCGACGGGGCAGCATGCTTAGCGGTGCGGTGCGGGCCAATGGAGCCTTCATCGGCCTGCCGGTGGTGGCCTTGCTGGCGGAGACCATGGCGAAGGACGCGGGCCTCGCTTTGCACACCACCTATGTGCTGCTGCTGGCTTGCATGATTCCCACGTTCAACGCCGGCGCGGTGCTCGGCTTCCGCCTGCCGCAGCATGGCGTGAACGGTGCCGGTCTGTTGGCGGTGGCGGCGGAATTGCCCCGCAATCCGATCATCATCGGGGCCGGGCTGGGCGCGCTGCTGGGCGCGCTGGCGCCCGGTTGGATGAATTCCCCGCACCAGGGTGTTCATACCGTGGCGGCGGCTATCGGGATGCTGGCCGCAGGATCGATCCCCTTGGCTTTGATCGTCACCGGAGCGCAAGTCGATCTGTCGCTGGTGCGGCAGGGCACGACGCGACTGCTGGCGATTTGTGCGGTGCGCCTGGTCGCGGTCCCGGCGGTGGCCTGGGTGGCGTGCATGCTGGCCGCGCTCGGTCCCATTCCCACCACCTGCGTGGTGCTGTTACTGGCCTGTCCTACTGCGGTGGCGAGTGTGCCCATGGCTCGCCAATTGGGCGGCGATGTGCCTGACATGGCCGCGATGGTCGCTGCCACCACGCTGCTGTGTCCGTTGACGCTGTTGGGGTGGTTGGTGGTATTGCGGTAGGAACCTGGGTTATGGTTGATGGGGTATGGTGCAGAGCGCGCACACCCATCCACCATCCACCATCCACCATCCACCTTATCCCGATTCAGTAACTCTCGCGCTCTGCGGGAAACGCGGCCTGCTTCACGTCTTGCCGGTACGCTTCGAAAGCGCCATGCATGGTGTCGGCCAATTGGGCGTAGCGGCGCACGAAGCGTGGGTTGAACATGGTGGTCAGGCCGAGCATGTCCGGGGTGACCAGGATCTGGCCGTCGCAGCCTACGCCGGCGCCGATGCCGATGGTGGGGATGGGCAGGCGGGTACTGAGGCTGGTGGCCAGGGCGCGGGGTACTTTTTCAATGACCACGGCGAAGGCGCCGGCCTCGACAAAGGCAGTCGCATCGGCTTCGATCTGCGCCTGTTCGTCGGCGTCTTTGCCTCGCACTTTGTAGGTCCCATAGGCCAGGATGTGCTGCGGCATCAGGCCGATGTGGCCCATCACCGGGATGCCGGCCTCGACCAGGCGTCGGACGATGGGCATGACCCAGGCCGAGCCCTCAAGTTTCACCGCTTCTGCGCCTGCTTCTTTCATGAAGCGCCCGGCGTTTTTCAAGGCCTCGTCGGCGCCCTGATGGTAGCTCATGAACGGCATGTCCGCGACCACCAACGCGCGTTTTACGGCCTTTCGCACCACCCGGGTGTGGTAGACCATTTCATCCATGGTCATCGGCAAGGTGGTGTCGTTGCCGGCGAAGACCATGCTGGCGGAATCACCCACCAGGATCAGGTCGATGCCGGCCCGGTCGACCAGGCCAGCGGTCAGGAAATCATAAGCCGTCAGGCAGGCAATCTTCTCGCCCGCGGCTTTCATTTCCGTCAAACGTGCGGTGGTGACCTTGCGGGTGTCGTCGGCAGCCATGCACGACACCCTAGCTGCGGGGCGTGGGCGCACCAGCCGCGGCGGCCGCAGCGTCATCCGCGTACCAGGTGGTGCGCGCCGCTGGCAGCAACGACACCGGCAGGCCGGGATCAGCGCCCGCGCGCGCCTTGGCCAGCACCAAGCCTTTGGCCGCGCCCTGGGCCACCACGATATGAGCCCTGGCCCGGTGCAGGCAGGCCAACGAGACCGTCAGCCGGCGCGGCGGCGGCTTGGGGCTGTCGTAGATGGCGAGCACGTCGACGACCTCTTTCAGCGCCGGATGGTGCGGGAACAAGCTGGCCATGTGGCCGTCTTCACCAAAACCCACCAGGCAGCAGTCGATGACGCCGTCCGCTGCCACGCCACGCAGGGTCGCCGCATAGGACGCGGATGCGGCCTCAAGATCGGCCTCTTCCGCGGGCATGGCATGGACGTGCGCCGGCAGAGCTCCGCCGGCCTGCCAGGCGGCCAGGGTCTGACCATCGTTGCGGTCGGCGTGGCCCCGGGGCACGGCCCGTTCATCGAGCCAGAGCAGGTGCAGTCGCGCGCGCACAAAGTCGTCCATCATCCCAGCCAGCGCGGTGAGGATCGGGCCAGGCATGCGCGCCCCGGGAATCGCCAGCAAAGCTTGGCCACGCGCTGCGGTCGCGGCGTCCAGGTGGGCGTGGATGGCTTCGGCGACGATCTGGGGGGAGTAGGGGAGCATAAAACTTCCGTCGCGGGGTCGCGGGGTCGCGGGGTCGCGGGGTCGACTGCCGGGGGCGGGAGATTCGTGGGACTGTTGCTGGAGTCGAGAGGGCAGGGCGCGAATGACTGCGACCGCGACCCC
>JBBQTJ010000148.1:0-8085 GCA_038213315.1 Planctomycetota bacterium | reverse complement strand
ACGGAAATCCTGGTGGCTGGCCAGGTGCGCGGCGGATTCGCCGTAGTTGCTGCGCACCATCTCCTTCTCCTCCTCGGCGAAGTGCTCGATCGCGACTTCGATGACCGAGGCGATCAGGCCGTCGATGACCTTGGCGGGCTGCTTGTCGATGAGGGCGCCATACAAGGCATCCATGCGATCCAGCATCAGATCATGGTGCTGATCGATGGTGGGGATGCCGGTGTGATAGCGCTGAACCCAATTTTTGACGGCCATGACTGGTCCTTTGGTATCGTGGCCGGGGAGTGGGTATCCGGCATTGGCGCAGCATGCCGACGAACCTTGGCTGCCGTGGGACGAAAAACCCGTCTGCCTCAGGCTATGCGCTGGCGTCATGCCTGGGCATTCAGCGCGCTCCTAACGACTTGTCCTGCCAGCGAGGTGGCCGCCTGGGTTGCTCACAAGGCCAGGACCAGACCGGCCATGCGACGTGCGCCCTGGACACAGCGCCCGGTCAGCACTGCCACCGCCGACAACCCAACCGCGATGGCCACCAAGGGCACGAGGATGACCGTGGCGGCCATGGCCACTCCGGTTTTGATCGTCTGGTGCATGGGATGTTCCCTGTCTCTGTAGGATATCATGACCTGATTGTCAGAAAATTTGAATCTTTTACATAGTCGATGCTTGTTCTGCATTATTTATTCTAAGTTGATGCTATTCGCGCATCGATGGTAAGTCAGTCGTCGTTCAACCCCCCTCCCTCCTCCCTCTTGCGAGGAGATGCTTTCTCGCGAATCCTGACCCTCCCATGCCCATCACCGGTCATCCGAATGCCCGCGTTCATCGGCTCTGCCGCCGCTGTCAGCAGTGGCACCAGCCCTGGGAAGGCCACTACGAATGGCCCAGGGTCACCGGACCAATGTCTTGGCTACGCATCACGATTGCCAAGCAGGTCGAGGACGACGCGGTGATGGTGTGGGTCTGTGATGCCTGCAAAACCACGCTCGATGCCCGCCGGCAGCCCCTGCCGATCTGGCTCAAGTCGCTGCTCACCCTGGCCATGTGCGGCGTGATCGCGGCCGCCGCCTGGCTCTTCAAGGACGAACTTTTGAGTATGTTGGGAATGAGCAGCCTCGGCCTCTGATCTGGCCCATCCGGGAATGCATTCAGGCTCGCTGCGCTCATGGACCCCATCATTTAATTTTTCGATCTGCACCAGTTCGTGCCCAGCGACCTGCTGGTCATTCTGGTCCTCATCTTCCTTGAAGGCCTGCTGTCCTGCGACAATGCCGTGGCCCTGGCCATGTTGGTGCGGGGCCTGCCGAAGGAGCAGCAGGGCAAGGCGCTGCGCTACGGCATCATCGGCGCCTAGGTCTTCTTGTTCATCGCCCTGTGCTTGGCCACCTGGATCATTCAGACGTGGTACCTGAAGGTCCTGAGCGGCGCCTACCTGCTGTGGATAGCAGGTGGCCATTTTCTAAAAAAAAAGGCAGAGACCGAAGGTGGCACACCCACCCATCGGGCCCTGCGCATCCCCGGCCTGTCAGTCTTCTGGTGCACGGTGGTCACGGTCGAGTTGACCAACATCGCCTTCTCGGTCGATTCCGTGGCCGCCGCCGTGGCCTTCAGTCCGAAATTCTTCGTCCTGCTCTGCACCGGTTTCATGTATATCGCGGTGATGCGCTTCGCCGCCCAGGGCTTCATCGCCCTGCTGCGCCGTTTCCCCCTGCTGGAAGGCGCGGCCTTCCTGGCGGTGGGCTTCATCGGCCTGAAACTGGTCAGCGAGATCCCCGGCGACGTCTTCGGACGCAGTGCCGTGATGCCCGCCACCGCCACCTATACCACCGCCAGCGAGTACGCCGTGCAGGCCAAGGCGGCGAATCCGTCCGTGCTGCACTGGCCGCAAATCATCGACCTGCACGCCAACAGCTCGCCCCGACCCGACGAGCAACGCTTCGTTACGCCGCGCGAATACAGCTTGGCCCTGAGCCATTGGAACCTGCACGGTCGCGCCCTGATCCGGTTCGAGGAGATCGCCTCGGCCCTGATCGTGATGGCGCTGTTTGCCATCGGCTTCCTAGGCCGCCGGCCACCACTCGCGGCTGACCGCAGCCCCTGACCGCGCACGAAGTAACAAGAACACCCCCAGAGATTCCTCCAGGGGTGTCGCCACTCGAAACTCGCAACTCGAAACTCAAGCCATATTGGCGGCCGCGAAGTCCCAGTTGACCAGCTTGGTCAGGTACGTCTCGATCCACTTCGGGCGCAGGTTGCGGAAATCGATATAATAGGCGTGTTCCCACACGTCGATGGTCAGCAGGGCCTTCTGGCCGTGCTTCATCGGCAGATCCGCATTGGCGGTCTTGACGACCTTGAGCTTGCCGCCGTCACTGACCAGCCAGGCCCAGCCGGAACCGAACTGGGTGGTGGCGGCAGCGGTGAACTCTTCGACGAACTTGGCATAGCTGCCGAAGTCGCGTTCGATGGCCGCTTTCAAGGCGCCGGTGGGCTCGCCACCGCCATTCGGCTTCATCGAATTCCAGAAGAAGGTGTGGTTCCAGATCTGGGCTGCGTTGTTGAACACGCCGCCATCGCTGGACATGATCACGTCTTCAAGGCTCTTGCTCGCCTCGGGCTTGCCATCGGTCAGCTTGTTGAGGTTGACCACGTAGGCGTTGTGGTGCTTGCCGTGGTGGAATTCCAAGGTCTCCGCGCTCAGGTGAGGCGCGAGGGCGTCCTTGGCGTAGGGCAGGGGCGGAAGGGTGAAAGGCATGGGGGACTCCAGGTGCGGGTATGGGCGCCGAGCCTAGGCAGCGGTAACCGGGGGTGCAAGGCGACGATGATGGAAATCCTGGCACGGATTCCAGAATGCTGGAACCCATGCCTCCCGCTCCCCTCGCCGATAATCTTCGCCGCCTGCGCACCAAAGCCAATCTGACCCAGGCGGAGTTGGCCAGCAGCGCCGGCCTGCCCCGGGCCTCATTGGCGGCGATGGAACGCCCCGGCGCCAATCCCGGTGTGCAAGGCGTCCTGGCCGTCGCCCAGGCCCTGGGCGTCAGCATCGAAGACCTGCTGAATCCCCCGCCGGCGGCCCGCCATTATCTGGTCACTCCGGCCGATCAGCAGGAGTACCGCGCCGAAGGCGGCCGCTTCGTCGCCCGCCTGGCCTCGCCCATTTCCGCCCAGGGCCTGGCCCTGCATGACGTCACCATGCTGCCGGGCTGCCGCAGCATCGGCCGGCCGCATCCGCGCGGAGCCCAGGAATTCTTTTACTGCTTGGAAGGCACCTGCCGCATCACCATCGAAGACGAAGCCGTCGATGTGCCGGCCGGCTGTCTACTGCAATTTCCTGGGCACCTGAAGCACATCTACGGCAACCCGGGCACGGCCACGGTGCGGGCGGTGTCCTGCGTGGCGTTGCGGCTGTAAGCTTCGCGGGTCTCAAGTCAGGGCGCGCCGGCCACCGTACTGTTGGTCCAGGCCACATAGGTCTGGGTCGCGGGATCGATGGTCTTGGGCGCGGTCAGGACAACATCCAGATGATTGTAGTCTTCCCACCGTCCCGGCGTGGCGGTGAACACCGTGCCATTGATGGTGTACTGCCCGGTGCCCATGAAGATCGACAGGTCATCGCGGGGCAGGTCCGGCGTGCCGCAGGTGGACCAGGCGCGGATGTAATGCACATAGCGCGGGCCGTTGGCTCCGCCGGCGCGGGATTCGGCGACGGTAAAGCGATAGGGATTTTTCCAGGGATCAAGTTGATGCGTGGCGGTCGCCTGCTCGACGCCATTAGTGAAGATGGCCGAGCTCCAGATGGTGCCGGACTCGTACTTGGCCAAGCGCGCCCGCTTCATCTCGTAGCCGGTCTGCCCCAAGGCCTCCATGCGCCGGTGCAGGTAGGTCATGGGATTCTGCACAAAGTCCGCCGGACCCGTATCGCCCAGGCAGGCATATTCGTCGATATAGGTCGACAGCACCAGCTTCATCTCGTCCAGATCCTTGCGCGTCTCAGCCTTGCGCTGGGCCTGCTTGAGCAGCATCAGGCCCGCCATCAGCATGCCGGCGAGAATCAGAATGATGGCGATCACCACCAACAACTCGATCAGGGTGAATCCGCGGCGTAACTTCATGTCGGACCTCGTGGGCGCCATCATGACCCGTACAGCCCCGGAAACCCGGGCAAATGACGGCCCGCACGCCCCGGTGTATTAGGCGCTAGGCAGAGAGACCGGGGCGGCGGCATGGCTGCTGCCGGGAACCCGCCGCGCCGCCGCCGCCAGGGCAGGGTTACGCCGCCGTCGCGCCCGGATCACCACCGCCACGATCAGGGCGGCCACCATGAGGTGCACGCTGGTCGCCTGACTGGTGGTGATCAGCCCCCCCCAGATGCCCGACGACACGGTGTCGCCGCGCAAGGCTTCGTTCAGGAAGCGCCAGGCGCCATAGATCAGGACCGTCGCCAGGGTGATCTGCCCATCCCAGCGACGGTGCCGCCACCACCACCACAGCCCGCCTGCCAGGACCAGACAGACCGCAGCCTCGTACAGTTGGGTGGGGTGCACCGCTTGGCCTGGAAAATGCGCACAGCCAATCCCCCACGGCAGCGTGGTGGGTGCGCCATAGCAACAGCCGTTGAGATGGCAGCCGATGCGGCCGATCCCCAGGCCCAGTACCAGGCCGGGCATAAAGGAGTCACTCAGCGGTAATTTCGGCAGGTGGCGCCACTGCGCATAGGCCACACACAAGGCGGCCGCCACGATCAGCCCGCCATACCACACCATGCCGCCACGATCGATATCCGCCGCCCGCATCAGCGCATCGCTCCAGGGCAGTTGGGCCCCGCCGGGATGGATAACCTCGTCCCAGTGCTCCTGAACAAAGCGCAGACGCGCACCGACCAACCCACCGACGATCGCCAGGATGAAAAAATCGACCAGATGACGTCGGTCAGCGCCTACCTGGATGGCGCGCGGCTCCACCATCAGCCAGGCGCCGGCAAAGCCCAGCGCCATGAGCACGCCATGGGCCGCCACCGTTATCTGGCCGAAGAGGGGCAGGAAACCGCCTAGCACGGCCACGGCCAGCACGCCCAGGGTGATGCCGGCCGTGGCCAGGCTTCGCCGCGGGCGCTTTCCCCAACACAGGCCCACGGCGACCGCCGTGACCACGCCCAGCACTAGCAGGCCAGGATGGATGAACGGCATCAGCACCGGACTTAAAACCCGGCGGGCGGCGGCGGCGGCGAACCTAATGATCCCGGACCAGACGAGCCGCCCAGCACCGCATCGACGACCTCAGCCTCAATCATGGCGCTGATCGAACCGGCAATGGCTTCCTCGACGGCCGTGGTGACCGCAGCGGTGACCGCAGCGGTGGTCTCTGCGGACAAGGCCGCCGTCAGGTCCTCTGGCGTAGTCCCGACGGCGCCGTCGGTTCCGGACATCGGGGCAAAGCCCAGGCCCAGGCCCGCCAAGGCCTGCTCCAGCAGGGAACTCGGCTCGGCCAGCCGGGGCTGAGCTTGCAGGCGCACCACGCTGCCCAAGCCATTTGGGCCGACGGCGACGCCCTGGCGGCTGGTCAGCTCGATCTGGTCCTCACCCCGCTCGGAGAGGGCCTTGGCCACCGCACGACGATGAGTCACGGTCAGCTTGCCGGCGATCAAGGCGACGAAGTCGTCACGCCGCTCACCGCGCTCGACCTGGAAGATGGTGCCGGTGACGGTGACGTGGGCATAGGCCGCATCGACCTGCACCGTGGGGTAGCTGCCGTGGCCCGGCAAATTCAATTCGATCTGGCCACGGGCCAGGTCCAACACCAGGGCGCCATCCGCCGCCGTGGTGGCGGACAGCGCACTGCCTGGGGCCAAGGTCACCGCCGAACCGGGGATGCCGGCCACGGAGATGGTGGTGCGCGAGTTCGCCGTGACTGAGCCGCCCGGAGCCAAGACTGTCGAATCGGTCGCGATGGTTGGCTCGGCCACGGCCACTGGCTCGGCTATGGCCGTTGGTTCGGCCGCGACCGCTGGCTCGGCTATGGCCGTTGGCTCGGCCACGGCCACTGGCTCGGCTATGGCCGTTGGTTCGGCCGCGACCGCTGGCTCGGCTATGGCCGTTGGTTCGGCCACGGCCGCCGGCTCGGCCACGACCGTTGGTTCGGGTGCGACCGTTGTTTCGGCCGCGACTACGGCCATGGCGACCGCCACAAAACAGATGAAGGTGCGGATCATGGTTCCTCCGGTGATTACCACTGGACGGTGGCGCGGGCACCCACCTGGGTGCGGTCATATTCGTTGGCGACAAGGTCGCTGGTGCGATCGGTGTAGACCACATACAGGCCCACGGCGGTGACGCGGCACACCCACAGGTCGGCACTCGCGGCCAGGGTGGTGATACCCTGGGTGTCGTCGGCGTCGCTGTAGTTCCGCCATTCGTAGCTGACCCGGCCGGCCACATCGACCGTGCCCAGGCGCTGGCCCTGGCCGATGCGATAGAGCGCGCCGGCGAACGGCACCACGCCGACGAAGCTTTCCACGTCGCTGTCGGCGCTGTAGTCGACGCCGCGCAGACCCACTTCGATACGCCGGGTGACCACTCGTGGGGCAAGCAGGAACCAGTGGCGGTACTCGAGCGAGGCGAGCAGGCCTGAGCGGTCTTCTTCCTCTGGGTAATCCAGCCAATTGGCCCCAAGGGTCAGGACTCCCACGTGGTTGGTCCAGATCTTGGCCAGATAGGGATTCAGTCCGTAGGTATTTGCGACCGTCTCGCCATCCAGCCAGTAGCGGTGGGCACCGGCATAGATGCCGGGATCGAAGCCGCCCAGCTTGGCCGTGCCGCTGATCGCGCCGCCGAAACGGCCCAGGTCCGCCTCGTGATTGTCGGGATAAACGGCGATGCCGCCATCGACCGACAGGGTGATGCGCTGACCTACTTCCGGGCGGTTCAACACGCGAAAGCCGACTTTCAAGTCCGCGCTGAGGCCGGCCCCGCTGATATCGCTGGAGGTGGGATTGACCGCAGGTTCCAGCAGAATGTTGCTGTCCCAGCCGGCGCCCACGCTGCCCACCAGGGACAGCCAGGCGGGCTTGCTGCTGGTGCCACCACCGCCTTCGGTCGCCGTCGGCGCGTCTTCTGCAGTGATGGAGCCGGCCCAGATCAGGCTGCTGGCGATGATGAGAAGGGTACGGACAGGGGTGCTCACGGGGTCTCCACCAGGATACGAAAGCCGATAGCGAGGAAGCGGGTGCTCTTCTCAGCGGATTCAACCTGATCGCAATGGAAATAGCGCTCATCGTCATCATACCACGATCCGCCCGCCAGCAGAACGCCCTTGCCACCGTCCTCAGCCAGCCACTCGCGCACGTTGCCGCCCAGGTCGCGGTGGCCGAAGGGCCCGATGTCGGTGGCCGTGGTGCCCACCGCGCGCACCTTGTAGCCATTGCGGGCATTAGCGCAGAAACGCGGGAAAAACTCGAGACCCCAGGGATAGATGCGATTGAGCGTCTCGCCACCCTGGGCGGCGCGCTGCCATTCCGCTTGGCGCGGCAGGCGCACCCGCGCGCCACTGCGCTTCGACAGCCAGGCGCAGAAGGCGGCCGCGTCGTCGCGGCTGATCGCGGTGATGGGATGATCGGGAGCGGTATCCGGGGCCAGGGCCAGACCGGTCAGGTCGGGCGTGGTCGCCTCCGTCGGCAGCGGGAACAACAATACCGACGAGCCGTCCTGGTAGGGCAGCAGGGGCAGTTGCAGGCGCGGCACCCGGCCACTGGCCAAGGCCGCCTCAGTCAGATCCTGAACATTGCGGGCGTACTTCATCCGCTCGGCCTTGATCGTCGCCAGGATCTCGGGCGAGGTGACGAACTCGCGATATTGCGCCACCGTCACTTCCATCTCGCCCAGCCAGAAGCCCTTCCCGCCATCCGCGGCAGGGACATGGCGTAGACGATGTCCGTCAACCGCCACCGCCGGCGGCGCCCAGGTCACCGACTGCTCGGTGGCCACTGCCAAGGCCACGGCGATCGAGGTGCCGCCAGCCTCAAGCTCCCACGAGCCCGCAGGGCTGAGCACCGCCTGCTGCCCTGCGGTCAGCGCCGTCCACGCGCGGCCC
>JBBQTJ010000147.1:0-8094 GCA_038213315.1 Planctomycetota bacterium | reverse complement strand
GGTCTGGGGCTTGTCCTCCAGCAGATCGCGGGCCTTCTTGTAGCTCTCGGCCAGTTCGGGACGCAGCCGCAGGGCGGCTTCGGTCTCGTCGAGCAGATCCTTGGTGATGGCGGTGCCTTCGGTAACCTTGTCGCGGAACTTGATGTACAACGGCCCGGCGCGGTCGTGGTCGCCCAGCTGCCACAGGATGTCGGCGATGGCCAACACGCGTGCGGCCGGGGTCTTGTCGTCGATGTAAGGCTCGGCCAGGTCGGCGCTGAGGCGCTTGGCACCCTCGCCGATGGCATCGAGCTGGGTCGGGACGTCCTTCAGGTTCTTGCGGAACCAGTCGACCTGCATGCCGATGCTCTGGAACACAATGGTCAGGCGCCGCGCCGGCGTGGCCAGGTCCGCAGCCTCGGACTCGTCCTTTACAGTGCGCGAGGCCTTCTTGAAGGACATGCCCGCGGCCTCGTTGGTCGCCCAGGCATCCAGCAGGCGCTGGGGGTCCTTCTTGCCCGCATCGTCCGCCGTGGCCGCGCGATAGCGGGCTTCGACCGCCTGAGCCAGGTAGCGCAGCATGCGCACCTTCACGCCCTCATTGGTCGGGGGGTTGGCCCAGAAGGCCGGCCCGAGCTGCTTGAGCACCTCATCATGCTGCCCGGCCAGGGCCGGTCCCATCACCGAGACCACTTCCAGGCTTTGCTGGGTGCGATCGAGCTGGCGTGCCCACTCGGTCTTCTTGGTCGGCGGCAGATCCTTCAGCGCGCCGGTGGCCAGTTCGGTGCGCTTAAGCGCCGCCGCCTTCAGGCCGGTCTCGGCGGTCTTGGCCATCTCGGCCATGGTCTTGTCGAATTCGGCCTTGGCGGTCGCGCTCTTTGGGTCCTTGCGCAGGCCCGCGCCGATGACCTCGAGCTTGCGCTGGTAAACGTCCACCATCGTGGTCAGCGCCCAAAAATACTCGTCCGAGAAGGTCTTGGCCAGCTCGCGGCATGACGCCAGGGCCTCGTCGAACTTGCCCGCCTGGATCAGTTCGATGATCGCGACCTTCGACTCGTCGACCGGCGTGGCATCGGCGCCCAGGATCGCCTTGCTGAGCTGGGTGTAGTCGATGTACAGCCTGCCCACGCCGCTGGAGGGCGAGGTCCGGCGCAGATTGCGCACGTAGCTGCCGGTGTTCCTGACCAGGGTCAGCACTTTCTGGCCGGCCAGACTCCAATTGCCCTTGGGGTCTTTCCATGGGTTCACCTTGTCGGTGATGCGGGACGAGACGGCCCGCATGCCTTCGACGCCGGCAATCGCGGCATGGTAGGACAGGCCCATCCTGAAGAAGCTGTTGGCGTACCGGTCGTACACCTCGGGGCCAATGGCGACGAAGCGGTCGGCATAGACGTCGCTGACGCCCAGCACGCCGTTGCGCAAGGCACCAGCTGCGGACAGGAAATGTCCGCGGGCCACCACCGGATCGGAGGTGTTGGCGCCTTCGCGCAGGAAGGCATTGGCCATGGCCATGGCCCGGGCGGGGTCCTCGGGAGTGGGGCGCGAGCCCCATTCGCCACTGCCGCCGCCTTTGGTCGACATCCAGCTCAGCCACGCGCCGGCATTGGCCGATAGGCCGTTGGTGCGGGCGCCGGCCACCTCAGCAAGTAAGCCACGCCAGGTGCTGGCCTCGTTGCTCAGCAGGAAGAACCGGGCCGCCGCGATATTGTATTCGCCCACGGCCACGGCCCGCGAGCTATCCGGGTTGGTCGCGAGCCAGGTGGTATCCTTGGCGGCGATGGCCCTGAACGCGCTGGCGGCGGCCTTGCCCCGGGCCTTGGCCAGGGTCACGGCAGTGGTGAAGGCCTTATCCGCGGTGGCCATGGCCGCCTCAGCCGCTTTGCGGGCTTTGTCGTCCTTGAGCACTGCGGTTGTCGCCGAAGCCACCGGTTGATCAACCGCAGTCAGGACCCCGACCGCCATCAGCATGGCGCTGGCATAGCCTTTGATCTTGATGTCGGTGATTTCGTCGTGGAACTGCTTGGGGTAGTCCTTCAGCGACATGCTGTAGACCTCTTCCAGGGCCCGGTCCACATCCTCGTAAGAGAATTCCTTCAAGCGCAGGCGCACTCCTTCTGACATCATGGTCTGCAGACGTTGGCGCAGTAGCAGGTCGTAGATCCCCCAGTTGTAGTCCCAGTCTTCCAATTCCTTCTTGTTCGTCTCAAGGAATTTACGGTAGAATAGCACCGCCGGCGACGCGTCGATGCCATGTAAATGGCCGCGGGTGATGACCTCGCCCAACACCAGGTGCGAGAAGTACAGCTGATTGATCACAGTCAGACGGCGCTCGACGCCGCCATGGACCAGAACCTGCCAGGCCTTGGCCTTCTCGTCCAGGTTCCAGACGTCCTTCTCGGCCTCGACATTGGCAGCCACGGCAGGCATGGACTTGGCGAGGTCTTTCTCCACCTGGGCGATCAGCGCCACCACTTGGCGGTTCAAGGCGTCCTTCTTGTCCTTGGAAATGCGCTCGGGCGGCAGCAGCGGCGGCGGCACATTGGGACTGATCTCGTTGGCCAGGCTGTTGATCATGCGCATCAAGGGACTGTTGGCGCCGGTAAAGGTATCCTTGATGACGGCGGGCACCCCCGCGCCGGTGCCGGCCTGTTCGGGCAGATCCTTCAAGTCCGCGGCCACCTTGGCCAGCGCCTCGATGCGCTCCCTGGACAGGTGTGGGAAGGCCTGGAAGCGGTCGGCGTACAGGAAGTCCAGCGCCTTGGCGAACCAGCCGCCCGGGTCGCTGTAGCCGGCGGCCTTGAAGGCGGCGATTTCACGATCCGCTGGCAGGCGCAGCTCTTTGCCCACCAGGGTGCGGATGGCGATGAACTGCTGATCGCGTTCGGTATCGGTGGCAGCCTGGGCCAGCGGCGCCCAGGTAACGCAGGCCAGCAGGGCCAGGGTTGGAGCAAGGGGCAGGCGGAATGGCTTCATGATCGGTCCCTAAGGGAGGGCAACGCCCTCTGACGCCGGAGGTTCAGTCCCACCGTAACAGGGCGGCAAGCCTAGGTGGCACACGCCTTTGGGCATCCCCCGAGGGCCGGAGGTGAGGCCGGTGTGGCATACCGTGGCGAGTCAGCACCGACCCATGGCGAGCCGTCGCCGCTCGGCCAGGTGGGCGATTCCGCTAAGGGCGGCCTCGCGCAGGCCCAGGCCGTCGCGCAGCTTGGACAGCTCAGCCTCGCCATGCACCACGTCCTGGGGTCGATGCGCATCGCTGTTCAGCACCACCGTCACCGGCTGGTGGGCGACCTCGGCCCAGAAGGGCAGCCAGGGATAGCCCGCCCGGCCCGCCACAGTTGCCTTGCGCAGGCCGTAAGCATTCAGTTCCAAGGGAGTCCCGGTGGCGACGGCGACGGCCGCGAGGTCCCGGGCGCAGGCGGCGTCCTCGGCGTCCCATGCCCGCCCATCGGCGGCAAATACGTCTGGATGGGCGATGAAGGCGAACAGGCCGCTACGGCAGGCGGCCTCGATCAGACTGGTGTAGCACCGCAGGCCTTGGCCCCGGCCGACGCCGGTGAAGGCGCCGGTCCAGCCGCCGGGCAGCTCAAGGACGTGCACGGCCCCGATGAGGTAGTCGCAGCCGCGCCGGCCCAGCAACTCATCCTGGTACCAGGCGGCATGCTCGGGCAGCCAATCGCATTCCATGCCCAGGGCGATGTCCAGGCCGGGATGCAGCCCCACCACGCCGGCCACCGCAGCGCAGTACCCATCCAACTGCTCAGCCGCCATCCGCCATTCTGGCCAGCGGGGCTCGGGCAGGGACGTGTGTTCGCTGAAGCCCAGCAGCCGGCAGCCCGCGGCGGCGGCCACTGCGGCATAGTCAGCGGCATCGCCCTCGGCATGGCCGCAGCGCCAAGTGTGGGTGTGAAGGTTGCGGAGCAGGGGCACGACGGTTGATGATGGCCACGTGGGCGCCGGTGCCACCGCTGGTCCAGACGGTACGCCGCTTGACGAAGGCGTGGCCGGGGCCACGGTCCCGGGCTTCAGAAGGTACCATGGCCAAGCAGAAGTTCGAATACGACGAGAGCGCGATCAAATCGCTGGACCCGCTCAGCCACATCCGGCTGCGCACCGGCATGTACATCGGCAGGTTGGGCGATGGCGCCAATCCCGCCGACGGAATCTACGTTTTACTTAAGGAAATCGTCGATAATTCGGTCGACGAGTTCATCATGGGCGTCGGCCGTCGGGTCGATATCACCCGCGACGGGGTCACGGTGACAGTGCGCGACTACGGTCGCGGCATCCCGCTGGGCAAGGTCATCGACTGCGTCAGCCAGATCAACACCGGCGGCAAGTACAACGACAACGTCTTCCAATTCAGCGTCGGTCTCAACGGCGTCGGCACCAAGGCGGTCAACGCCCTGTCGAGCAGTTTTGAGGTGGTCAGCTACCGCGAAGGCCAATTCAAGCGCGGCGTCTTCGCCCGAGGCAAGCTGGTGCGCGAAGAGGACGGCAAGGCGAAGAGCGAACCCAACGGCACCTGGGTGCAGTTCACGCCCGACACTGAAATCTTCAAGACCTACGCTTTTCAGGACGACTACATCGCCAAGCGGTTGCAGTACTACTGCTACCTCAACGCCGGCCTGGTGATCACCTACAATGGCCAGACCTACACCTCGAAGAACGGCCTGGGCGACCTGTTGGCGCATGAGATCGGCAGCGAGGCGACGGTGTACGAGACTTTCCACCATCAGGAGGACAAGCTCGAATTCGCCTTCACCCACACCAATACCTACGGCGAGAACTATTTCAGCTTCGTCAACGGCCAGTACACCAACGACGGCGGCACCCATCAGTCAGCCTTCCGCGAAGGCCTGCTGAAGGGTATCAACGAGTTCGCCGGCAAAAGCTTCGCCGGCGAGGACGTGCGCGAGGGCCTGTTGGGTGCGGTGGCGATCAAGCTGCAGGACCCGGTGTTCGAGAGTCAGACCAAAAACAAGTTGGGGAGCGATGTGCGCGCCTGGATGGTGCCCCAGATCAAGGCTGCGGTCGAGAAGTGGCTGCACACCAACGCCGATGTCGCCGCCAAGTTGATTGACAAGATCAAGACCAACGAGCGTATCCGCACCGAACTGGCCAAGATCAAGAAGGATGCCCGCGAGCGCGCCAAAGCGGTGGCCCTGCGCATCCCCAAGCTCACCGACTGCAAGGTGCACTACACCGACAAGACCGATAAGTGGCACGAAGACACCAGTCTCTTCATCGCCGAAGGCGACTCGGCCGGCGGCAGCCTGGTCACCTGCCGGGATGTGGACACCCAGGCGATTTTCACCATCAAGGGCAAGCCCCTCAATTGTTACGGCCTGGGCAAGGAGACCGTCTACAAAAACGAAGAGCTCTACAATATGATGTCCGCCCTGGGCATCGAGAACGGCCTGGATGGCTTGCGTTACAACCGCGTGGTCATCGCCACCGACGCCGACGTAGACGGCATGCACATCCGCAATCTGCTGCTGACCTTCTATCTGCGTTTTTTCGAGGAGCTGGTCACCCGCGGGCACGTCTACATCCTGGAAACGCCGCTGTTCCGCGTGCGCAACAAGGCTGAGACCCGCTACTGCTACAGCGAGACCGAGCGCAACGCCGCCATGGCGGCGATCAAGAATCACGAGGTGACCCGCTTCAAAGGCCTTGGCGAGATCAGCCCCAAGGAGTTCGGCCAATTCATCGGCGAGGACATCCGCCTGATCCAGGTGAACATCGACTCGATGTCGGAAGTCGCCAGTTCGCTTGAGTTCTTCATGGGCAAGAACACGCCGGCGCGCAAGGATTTCATCGTCAAGAACCTGGTCTATGAAACCAATTGATGGAGCGGGATATGGTTGATGGGGTATGGGGTATGGGGGACAGCCCCGCGCTGCGGGTCGAAGCGCCGCCTGTCCCTTATGGCTTGGATGATCTGGATCGGCTAGAGATCCATGGTGAGTCCCTGCAATTGGCAGAGGACATCTATGTGTTGACCAAGTCCTGGCCGGTCGAGGAACGCTATGGGATGACCAGCCAAGCGCGGCGCGCGGCGGTATCGATACCAAGTAACCTTGCCGAGGGGGTTGGTCGCGGATACCCCGGCGATCTCTGCCGTTTTACTGCCATCGCTATCGGTTCGCTCTACGAGTTGGAGACACTGCTTCGATTGGCGTCTCGACTTGAATTCATGACCAACGACAGCTGCCAGGGCATGCGCGCACGGATCCACATTTTGGCCAAGCGGATGCACGCATTCGTTAACCGCATCCAGTCGCGCTCGTCGACCCATACCCCATAACCTATTTCCCATAACCTGAACCATGACCTCCCTCAAACCGCTCATGGAGCGGAACTTTCTTGAGTACGCCAGCTACGTCATCGTCGACCGCGCGATCCCCGAGTTGGACGATGGCTGCAAGCCGGTTCAGCGGCGCATCTTGCACACGCTGTTCACCATGGACGACGGCAAGTTCATGAAGGTCGCCAATGTCATTGGTGAATGCATGAAGCTGCATCCCCATGGCGACGCCTCGATCGGCGACGCGTTGGTGGTGCTGGCCAACAAGGGCTATTCGCCCAACAATGACAACCTGGGCTATTTCATCGAGCGACAGGGGAACTTCGGCAATATCTTTACCGGGCACGGGGCCGCGGCGGCCCGCTACATCGAATGCCGGTTGACGGCCCTGGCAAAGGACACCCTGTTCAATCCGGCCCTGACTGCGGTCACCCCCAGCTATGACGGCCGGCGCGACGAGCCGGTGGCCCTGCCAGCCAAACTGCCGGTGGTCCTGCTGCTAGGCACCGAAGGCATCGCGGTGGGCATGGCCACCACCATCCTGCCGCACAATCTTGGCGAGCTGATCCAGGCCCAGATCAAGATCCTGCGCAACGACTCTTTCCGTCTGTATCCCGACTTCGCCACCGGCGGCCTGATGGACGTCAGCGAATACCAGGGCGGCAACGGCTCGGTGAAGATCCGCGCGCGCATCGAGAGCCCGGACGAGAAGACCATCGTGATCCGCGAGATCCCCGCTGGTACGACCGTCGAATCCCTGTGCGCCTCGATCGAGACCGCGGTCGAGAAGGGCAAAGTCAAGCTCAGCGAGATCACCGACCGCACTAGCGAGCAGGTCGAGATCGTCATGCGCCTGCCCCGCGGCGTGCACGCCGAGGAGGTCATCCCGCAGCTGTACGCTTATACCGACTGCGAGGTGAAGCTGTCGTCGAACATCGTGGTGATCCGCGATAAGAAGCCCGCCGAACTGGGCGTGGTCGAGATTCTCAAGCACTGCACCGTGCGCCTGATTGACACCATCCGGCGCGAGCTGGAGCTGGAGTTGGTCCAGCTGGGGGACAAGCAGCACTGGCTGACCCTGGAACAATTTTTCATCGAGAACCGGGTCTACAAACGCATCGAGAACCAGACAACCTTGGAAGGCGTCAATAACGCCGTGCTGACCGGCATGGCGCCCTTCAAGCCGAGGTTCATCCGCGAGATGGATGACAAGGATGTCGAGCGCCTGCTGGAAATCCGCATCAAGCGCATCAGCCAGTTCGACATCGATAAGAACCGCAAGGACATCGACGACATCGTCCGGGCGATCAAGGAGGTGAAGGCCAAGCTGGAAGACCTGACCGGCACCACCATCGCGTGGCTTGAAGCCCTGCACGCCAAGTACGCCAAGCTCTTCCCCCGCCGTACCCGGGTGAAGACCATGGAGGACATCGACAAGAAGGCGGTCGCCAACGCCAACATCAAGATGGCCTATGACGCTGCGTCTGGCTTCTTCGGCACCAGCGTGCGCGGTGGCGACCGGGAACTGAAGATCAGCGAATACGACAAGGTCATCGCCATCATGGACGATGGCCGCTACCGCATCATGGGTCCGACCGACAAGACCGTGCTGGAGGGCAAGCTGCTGCACCTCGACGTCTTCGATGCCGAAAAGGGCCTACCCTTGACCATCATCTACCGTGACAAAGAGAAGATCGTGTGGTGCAAACGCACCCTCATCAAAGCCTTCATCAAGGATAAGGACTACGACCTGGTCAAGGATGGCGGCAAGGTGCTGTGGTTCAGCCTGCGTGGGGTCGGCACCG
>JBBQTJ010000146.1:0-8167 GCA_038213315.1 Planctomycetota bacterium | reverse complement strand
CGCCAGGGCGAGATCGTTGGTCATCGAGACGAGCTCGGCCAGGGCCATCACCACGATGGCGTTCTCGTAGTTGCGACCCCACGAGCCATCGGCCTGCTGATTGGCCACCAGCCACTGCACGGCCCGGGCAACGTTCTTCTTATAGCGGCTGGCCGTCACGTGATCGTTGCCGGCGTGGACCATGGTCATCATCGCATAGGCGGTGACGGCGGGGATGGCGCCGGACTGGCCAGCATTGCCGGGCTCGCACTTGGCGTCGTCCGCGCAATTTTTGAAATAAGTGGCGGGATCCCACTTACCCGTGGGATCTTGGTGGCGGGCGAACCAGTCGAGGGAGGCATCGATGGCCCTGGTGGTCCACGGTCCGCCAAGACCAACGCCGATCGCACGGTGGATGCCGCCGCCATCGCGGGCCCCACGAGCGCCCTTGGCACCATTGCCAGCGCCTATCATCGCGAAGAAGGATACTCCGCCCAGTGTGCTATCTGATACCGAATCCTCGCCCTTTGGCACCTTCGACTCGATCAGACTCTCGGTCTGAAGTTCCTCAGCCGTGGGCTCCACCGACGGATCCTCGATCACGATCTTGTTGGTCACCTCGATCGGAGTTTCGACGCTGGGGAGGGGCGTCGCTTCTGGATCGGTGGTGATGAGCGGGTCGGCGATGGGCTGCTCGGGCATGGGCACCGGCTTGAACGGTGTCTGATCGATTGGCGGTTCCGCCACCGCCCAATAGACCAGCGCGAACGCGATCAGCAGGGTCGCATGCACGCTGCCACTGATCAGCCAGCCGGTCCAACCGAGGCGGGGACGATGGTCATCATGGGGAGGCTCGGTTTCGATGATCGCCTGATCGCTGTCGTCAGGACACGCGGGGTCGAGGTGGCTGGACATGGTATCCCCCAGAAGGCGCAACGCGCCCCAAAGGGCGCCAGGATGTGATGAGCGGATCCGGCGGATCCACGTTGCCCGAGCACCGGCAGGCTCAGAACAGTGGAATGAACGCAGTCCGCTGGCAAGGGTTCAACCCTGGCCGGAACGAAGCACCGTCCTGGCACCGCCGCCGACCCGACCACGGGCGGCTGCGGTTACCTTTGAGCCTGAATTCAGCCTATAAATTCATCAACGGCGCAGTGATGCGATGTCAGGCCCAGGCGTCGAGCCAGCCCTTCTGGGCCAGCCAGCGTTCGCGGGGCAGTTGCGCGCCCATGACCTGCACCACCGCTGCGCCGCAACGTGCGCCCAGGGCCCCCGCATCGGCCAAGGACAGACCGCGCAGCCAGCCGGCCAGGAAGCCCGCCGCCCAAATGTCGCCGGCGCCGGTGGTATCCAGGACGCTCTCGACCGGTTCGACCGCGACGCGCACGCGGTCAGTGCCCTGTTGGATCCAGGCGCCGTCCTTGCCCAGCTTGACCACGGCCAAGCGGCAACGGCCGGCCAGATCGGCCAGGGCCGCCTCGGGGCCGTCGGCGTGCCAAGCAGTGGCCTCGTCCTCATTGGCGAAGACCACGTCGACCTGGCCGGAGAGGAGTTCCTCAAGCACGGCGCGGTTGGCGCGCACCACTTCGAAACTGGCCAGGTCCAGGGCCAAATGGGCCCCGGCAGCCTTGGCGGCAGCGGCGATGGCCCGGGTCAGGTCGTGATTGAAGAGGGTGTAGCCTTCCAGCATGACCAGCCGGGATTGGGCAAAGGTCTCGGCGCTGATCGCCGCCGGATCCATGGCCGCGGCCGCACCCAGGCAGGTGCGCATGGTGCGCTGGCCATCCGGGGTCACCAGGCTGAGCACGCGACCGGTGGGCAGGTCGGCCCGGGCCACCAGGCGAGCTGCGCAGCCCTGGGCGGTGAGGGCTTGACGATAAAACTCGGCCTCGGCATCCGCGCCGCAGCACCCTACAAAGGCGGTGGCCAGTCCCAGATTCGCACACCCCACCGTGGTGTTGCTGGCGGCACCGCCGGCGGCCTGCACCACTTTCAGCTTGCCGGCTTTGATGATCGAAGCGATGTCCTCGGCGCTGACCAGTTGCATGCCGCCCTTCTCGCCGGGGACGTGCTTGGCCAGGAAGGCATCGTCCACCTGGGCGACGAGATCAACGAGGGGAGAGCCGATGCCGATGAGGTCGAGAGTGGTCATCGCGGCACGGTGCTGGGCGTCGCGCAGGCGTCAACTGCAAGCAGGTCGCCCGACCCCATCTCGCGGATGGACCTAGGCGGATCCTGGGTGACCAGCAGCCTACTTCCGCGAACTCTCATCCACCAGGCGCGCCACTTCCATCAGCACGGCATTGCCGCTGCCTTCGATGGTGCGGCCCTTGGGCGGTTGCAGGTCGGCGTGGAAGGCGAAGCGCGGCGGCGGCGTGGTGGCGATGGCCACCAGTCCATCAAAACCACTGATCTGACCGTGGCAGGCGTGGACGGCGGTGCCGCCTTGCAGCCAGACCGAGGCCAGCACCGGACCGCCGGTGAAATCAAGCCGTCCGCTTTTACGCGTGATCTGGAAGAATTGCAGCAGGTCGAGCAGACCGCCTTGGACGACGCCGGTGAAGGTCGCGCCCTGGTTGGCCAGCTCCTGGAGGTTCATGCCTGCGCCCATGGTCTCGACCGTGCTGATCTGCGGGGCCTGGCTGCCCAATGAGCCGGGATCGCCGCCCGGGGGCAGGGCGTACATGCGGTAGACCTGTCCGCCGATCTGCAACTGGGCGCCGTCATCCAGGCGCATGTTCTGGACAATACGCTGGCCATTGACCATGACGCCGTTGCGGCTGCCCAGGTCGACGACCGTCCATGAATCATCGCCCGACCATTTCACCTCGGCATGCCGGCGGCTGGCCAGGGCATCCTGCAGCACGATGTCGCAGGCTTCGTCCCGGCCCAACACGTAGGTGCGTTCGGCGCGCAAGCGATGCGCGCGACGCGCGGCAGATAACAGATAGTAGTCGACACCCATAATGCACCCAAGGTACCGGTCGCCTGCTTGCCGCAAGCCCACGACGTGCACCGTGCCGCCATGCCCGATGCCTTGCCGATGTCCGTCTTCCCCGCTGCAGAGCCGATCACGTCCATCGGCGACCTATGGGCCGCCTTGCGGCGCATCGATGGCTGGGGTCCGCGGGCCTGGCGCGAAACCCATGGCCGCTACCGCGCTGGCAGGATCCTGCTGGCCATCGAAGGGCCCTTGGGCGGCGACGCCGAGCGCGAGGTGGTGGTACAGGTGGCCCTGGCCGCCGCCGCCGGTCCAGCCCTGCCGGTGGCTGACTGGGCCCTGCGTCAGGCGTGGGCTAGCGGCGGCCCCTGCACCGACGGCAGTGGCCTGATCTGTCTGCGCCCCGGTCCCACCGTGCGCGCCACCACCGCCGCCCGTACTGAGGACGGCCGACTGGTCATGACGTTCTCACAGCGCCTGCCCTATGCCGGCATGTGCTGCGATGCCCGGGCCTTTGGCCGCGGGATTCGTCAACTGCTCGCCTGGGCCGCACGCGTGGGCCGGACCTCGGCGGGTCGTCGCGCCCACGTCCGCGCCTGGCAGGCCCAGCAGGCCCTTCGCGCCGATCTGGGCCGGCAGGGCTTGAGCGCTTTTCTGGCCGATGGCAGCCGCCTGGTCCCCGAGGCCACGCCCTTGCAGGCCCCGGCGTCTTGGCGGGTGACCCTGAATGGCGGACCCCTGGGGCCGGTCACGGGCCTGGGCATCCCGGTGGGGGTGACCGCCATCGCCGGGGCCCCCTATCACGGCAAAAGCACGTTTCTGGCCGCCCTTGCCGCCGGCGCCGACGATCACCCGCCAGGTGATGGCCGCGAGCTGGTGGTCAGCCCCATCGATACGGTCAGCGTCCAGGCCGAAGAGGGACGCCGCATCAAGGCCCAGGATCTCTCCAACCTGTTCGCCCGTCTGCCCGGCGGCGACGCCCGCGCCTTCAGCACCGCGCGGGCTAGCGGCGCGACCAGCATGGCCGCCACCGCTCTGCAGGCCGTGGCCGCCGGCGCACGGCTGTTGCTGATCGACGAGGACACCGCCGCAGGCAACGCCCTGGCCATCGACGCGCCGATGCGCCGCTTCTTGGGCAAGGATCTGGTCGGCACCACCACCTTGCTGGAGTGCCTGCCGTCGCTGGTGGAGGCGGGCGTGTCCTGCGTACTGGTGGCCGGCAGCACCGCCCGCAGCCTAGCGGCGGCGGATCAGGTGCTGCTGCTACGCCAATACCGGCCCCTGGATGCCACTCGGCGCGCCCGCGCCGTGGCCGCACGGCTGCGCCCGACGCCCATGGCCATGCCCCGGCGGGTGCTGTGCGACGATCCGGAAGTGCTGCTGCATGGTCACCACTTCGTCGACGCGGTGGTCAGCGATCCCCTCCGGCCCCTGCTGCGCGGCGAGCCCCTGGACCTGCGCCGCAGCGGCTTGGCCCTGGACCCGGCCCAAGCCCGGGGCGCCTTGGCCGCCGCCGCCTGGTGCGTGCGCCTGGCCAATGGTGCGCCGATCGACATGAACGCTTTGGGTCGCTGCTACTGCGCCTTCCTCGCCGAACGCGGTGCGGCGGGCCTGGACCCCTACCATCACGACGACCTGGTCGTGGCGCCTTGGCCGGTGGTGGCGGCGGTGCTGGAACGGTTGGCGAAACCGGCGATCAGCTCGGGGTAGCAGCAACCACAGCAATTGCCCATGCGTACCTGACCCACTAGAGCACAGAGGTTCCAGTGCCTGGGGATTGGCCATCTGCCGGCTCTTACCCGGCCTGCGCCAGCGAGGCGGACTGAAGTCCGCCCTCCACAGAATACGCCTGGCGTTGGTCGTCACGGAGGGCGGACTTCAGTCCGCCTCTGGGGATTGGCCCTCTGCCCGTGCGCCGGAGTCGTCCAGACCTCACCTGTCACCCGGAATGAGGCGTATTCCGCGGACCAATACGCCTTTCCGGGTCGACAGACGAGGCCTTCAGTGACGTGCTGCCGAGTGCAACTCGGCGCTCCCAGCCGCAAGCGTGGGCAAGGATTTAGGCTCAGATGGCCAATCCCCAGCCACCACAGCACATTTGCTCCACCGCTGGACGTGGCCGGCTCCGCGCCATCCTGCACCCCCTCACCTCGACCCCCTGGCCACCAATGCGCTCCGACACCATCAAAGCCGGCTTTGAACGCACCCCCCACCGCGCCCTGCTGCGCGCCACTGGCCTGAAGGACGAGGACTTCGCAAAACCCTTCATCGGGGTGTGCTCGTCGCACATCGACCTGATTCCCGGCCATGTGCACCTGGACGAGGTCGCCCGCATCATCGCCGCCGAGATCCGGGCGGCGGGCGGCGTGCCCTTCATCTTCAACACCATCGGCGTCGATGATGGCATCGCCATGGGTCACGGCGGCATGCTCTACAGCCTGCCCAGTCGCGAGCTGATCGCCGACTGCGTCGAGACGGTGGTCAATGCCCACTGCCTTGACGGCATGGTCTGCATCCCCAACTGCGATAAAATCGTGCCCGGCATGTTGATGGCGACCATGCGCTGCAATATCCCCACAGTGTTCGTCAGCGGCGGGCCGATGAAGGCCGGCGTCACCGCATCTGGCGAGAAGATGGATTTGATCACCGCCTTCACTGCGGTGGCCGAGTTCAATGCCGGCAAGATCGACGACGCCCGTCTTTTGGAAGTCGAGAAAAACGCCTGCCCGACCTGCGGCTCGTGCAGCGGCATGTTCACCGCAAACAGCATGAATTGTCTGAGCGAAGCCCTTGGCCTGGCCTTGCCCGGCAATGGCACGATCCTGGCCGGTGAAGGCCCCGGCAAGCTTAACCCCGAGCGCATCGCCCTCTACAAGGCCGCCGCCCGCCAAGTGCTCAAGACCGTGGCCGCCGACATCAAACCCCGGGACATCGCCACCCTGGCAGCCTTCGATAACGCCGTGGCCCTGGACGTCGCCATGGGCGGCAGCACCAACACCATCCTGCACCTGCTCGCCATCGCCCGGGAGGCCGGCATCCCCTACGATGTGCGCCGCATCGACGGCATCAGCCGCAAAGTGCCCTGTCTGGCCAAGCTGTCACCCAACGGCCCGCACCACATCGAGGACTGCCATCTGGCAGGCGGCATCATGGCCCTCCTCGGCGAGTTGAAGGAGGCGGGGATGATCGACCCCGCACCCATGACCATCCTCGGCCGCAGCATTGGCGAGGTCATCGGCGCGCGGCGCAGCCTGAACCCCATCGTCATCCGCAGCGTCGCCAACGCCCACAGCAAGGACGGCGGCCTGTGCATCCTGACCGGCAACCTCTCACCCGACGGCGCAGTGGTCAAAACCGCCGGCGTGCTGCCCGAGATGCTGGAGTTCACCGGCGAAGCCATCGTCTACGACAGCCAGGACGACGCCTGCGCCGGCATCCTTGCCGGCGACGTCAAACCCGGCCACGTGGTGGTGATCCGCTATGAAGGCCCGAAGGGTGGTCCTGGCATGCAGGAAATGCTGGCCCCCACCAGCTACATCAAAGGCCAGGGCCTGTCCGGCAAGGTCGCACTGGTCACCGATGGCCGCTTTTCAGGTGGCACCAGCGGCGCATCCATCGGCCACGTCAGCCCCGAAGCCGCCGCTGGCGGTCTCATCGGCCTGGTCAAGAACGGCGACCAGATCCGGTATTCAATCCCCGACCGCAGCATCGACCTGATGGTGGACGAAGCCGAACTGACCACGCGCCGCGCTGCCTGGCAGCCGCTCAAGAAGCCGGTGGCATCGCCCTGGCTCAAGCGCTATCGCCACTTGGCGACCTCGGCGAATACGGGCGGGGTGCTGGCGGTACCAGAATAATAGTGGGTATGGTGGATGGGTTATGGGGTTTGGCGCGAGGAGACAGCCGTGATGCCACGCGCGGTGCGATTACCATACCCCATCAACCATATCCTGTATTGTCGCAGATTCCGCGGTTCACCGCGTATCCCCATCCAGCCCGTATATGGCGGCTGGTCGACTCCCGTGGTGTGCTCTGTCGGCGGGTCCACTCGTTCTAGCGTTGGCAGCATGGCGCAACGTAGTTCTGTTTTGGATGGCGCATGGGCTATGGCGAAGCACCGCTTCGAGCCATAGCCCATACCCCATCAACCATAACCCGATCTTATTTCAAAATCTTATCGCAAATCCCATACTTCACCGCGTCTTCCGCATCCAGCCAGTAGTCGCGGTCGCAGTCTTCTTCCAACTTGGCCACCGGGTGGCCGGTGTTGGCGGCGAGCAACTCAAGCAGGGTGCGCTTCATCTTGATGATGCGGTTGGCGCTGATCTCCACATCGGTGGCCTGGCCGCGGGCGCCGCCCAGGGGCTGGTGCAGCAGGACCTCGCCGTGGGGCAGGATGCCGCGTTCGCCCTTGGTACAGCCGGACAGGATCACCGCGCCCATGCTGGCGGCCATGCCCGCTACCACGGCGTGCACTGGGCAGGAGCTGCGGCGGATCATATCGTAGATGGCCATGCCATCGACAATGGAACCACCGGGGCTGTTGATATAGACGGTGATCGGCTTCTTGGCGTCCATGCTCTGCAGCACCAGCAATTGCTGAACGATACTGTTGGCGAACGCCGATTCGATTTCCTGGCCGATGAACACCACCCGGTCCATGTAAAGCCGGGATTGGAGGTCCATCGGCTTGTGGTCACCCGCATCGGGCACCATCACGCGGGGCGTGCGGACGGGGGTCGAGGAGTCGTCGTGATCGTTGCGCATGGGCCGAACGCTAACGCGCGGGACCGGGTGTCCACTGGGACGGCCGTCGCGGGGACGCGGGGACACGGGGACGCGGGGACGCGGGGACGCGGGGTCGCGGGGTCGCGGGGTCGCGGGGTCGCGGGGTCGGTGGAATGCCGATGCCGTTCACCCGGCGGCCTGAATGTACCGGAGGAAAAGCGATGCGACTAGCGGTCTGCCCCTGCTGACGACGAGCACCGACAGGTGATCCTTCTGCACACTACGGAGCACGGCGAGCATGGTGGCAGTGAGGTCGCTGATAGCTTGCACGTCGATAGGAAACCCCAGTGGACCAGGGTCTTTTGGTTTACAGTCGCCACCAAGCGACAATCAGCACCGGCGGCAGGCGCATTGGCGGCGCACGCTGCGCCGGACGAGAGGCGAGTGACTCTCCGGCAATCGGCTCTCGACAAAAGAGATTTGGCAGTTGCCTGAGCGGGCCGTACGGTGCAGGCATGG
>JBBQTJ010000145.1:0-8192 GCA_038213315.1 Planctomycetota bacterium | reverse complement strand
GGTCGCGGGGTCGCGGGGTCGCGGGGTCAGACGGCAGAACAGCCATCATCACCTACACGGGCGGGGCGTGTAGATACGCAGTCCATCGGCAAATGAAAGCAAGAGGGTCGGGGAATAAAAACAGGGCGTGGGGCAAATGCTCGAATGCTCGAATGCTCGAATGCTCGAATGCTTGAATGCTCGAATGCTCGAATGCTCGAATGCTCGAGTCGTCCGTGACCCCGCGACCCCGCGACCCCGCGACCCCGTGACGGCTGTCCCCGTGACCCCGCGACCCCGCGACGGCTGTCCAGGTGACCCCGCGACGGCCGTCTAAACGTAACTCTCCACCGGCGGGCACGCGCATTGCGGATTGCGGTCGCCATACGCGCTGTCGACCCGGCTGACGGTGGGCCAGAACTTGGCGTCGCGGCTCCACGGAGCGGGGAAGGCGGCTTGCTCGCGGGTATAGGGATGGGCCCAGGGGTCGCAGCAGACATGCGTCTGGCTGTGCGGCGCGTTCTTGAGCAGGTTGTCCTGCGGGTCGGCGCTGCCGTCGGCGATGGCCTGGATCTCGGCGCGGATGGCGAGCATAGCGGCGCAGAAGCGGTCGAGCTCTTCAACGCTTTCGCTTTCCGTCGGCTCGATCATCAGGGTGCCGGCCACTGGGAAGCTGAGGGTGGGGGCGTGGAAGCCGTAATCCATCAGCCGCTTGGCCACGTCTTCAGCCTCTACGTGCGCCGCTTTGAAGCCGCGTAGATCGATGATGCACTCATGGGCCACCAGGCCGCTGCGGCCGCGGTACAGGACGGGATAGGCCCCCTCCAAACGCTTGGCGATGTAGTTCGCGGCCAGGATCGCCACTTCGGTCGCCCGGGTCAGGCCCACCGGGCCGAGCATGGCGATGTAGGCCCAGCTGATGGTCAGGATCGACGCCGAGCCCCAGGGCGCGGCCGACACCGCACCACTGCTGCCGGTGCCGGGGTCGACCACCGGATGGCCAGGCAGGAAGGGTTTGAGGTGCGCCTGCACGCAGATCGGGCCCATGCCCGGTCCGCCACCGCCGTGCGGGATGGCGAAGGTCTTGTGCAAATTCAGGTGGCAGACGTCGGCGCCGATGAAGCCCGGGCTGGTCAGGCCGACCTGGGCATTCATGTTGGCGCCGTCCATGTACACCTGACCACCCGCGTCGTGGATGATGGCGCAGGCCTCACGGATGCCCTCTTCGAAGACGCCGTGGGTCGAGGGATAGGTGACCATCAGGCAGCACAGGTTGACGGCGTGGGCCGCAGCTTTGGCGCGCAGGTCACCAAGATCGATATTGCCTTGGACATCGCAGGCCACCGCCACCACGGTCATGCCCGCCATGGCGGCGGTCGCGGGATTGGTGCCATGGGCGCTGGTGGGGATCAGGCAGACGCGGCGACCAGCCTGGCCGCAGGAGGCATGCCAGCCGCGGATCGCCAGCAGGCCGGCGTATTCGCCCTGGCTGCCGGCATTGGGTTGCAGCGAGCAGGCGGCGAAGCCGGTGGCACTGCACAGCCACTGTTCCAGATCGGCGAACAGCCGGCGATAGCCACCGGTCTGGTCAGCCGGTGCGAAGGGGTGGATGCGGCTGAAGCCGGCGTAGCTCACCGGGAACATCTCGGCCGCCGCGTTCAGCTTCATGGTGCACGAACCCAGCGGGATCATGCCATGGGCCAGTGAGAAATCCTTGTTTTCGAGGTGCTTCAGAAAGCGCAGCAGCTGGGTCTCGCTGTGGTGCCGGTTGAACACCGGATGAGTCAGGAAGCGGGTGGTGCGCTGCACCGGCACGGTGGGCGCGGCGGGGATCAAGTCAGCGACGGCAAAGGCCACGGCATGATCATTGTTGAGGATCGACACCAGTTCGGCGACATCGGCCTCGCCGCTGGTCTCGTCCAAGGCGATGATGATCTCATCCCGGCTCACAGCGCGCAGATTGATGCGATGGGTCACGGCGCAGGCCAACACGGCGGCCGCCGTGCTGTTGACCAGGCGGATGCGCACGGTGTCGAAATGGGCGGCGTGCACCACGCGATGGCCCAACTGCAACGCCCCCGCAGCCAGGGCCGCGGCGAGGCGCTGCACCCGGCTGGCGATGGCGGCCAGACGCTGCGGGCCGTGGTAAACCGCGTACATCGCCGCCATGTTGGCCAACAGCGCCTGGGCGGTGCAGATGTTGGATGTCGCCTTTTCGCGGCGGATGTGCTGCTCGCGGGTCTGCAAGGCCAGACGCATGGCAGGACGGCCATGGGCATCCTTCGACACCCCGACGATGCGGCCAGGCAGCTGTCTGCGGAAGGTCTCTTTGGCGCACATGAAGGCGGCATGGGGCCCACCAAAGCCCAAGGGCACGCCAAAACGCTGGCTGTTGCCGACGGCCACATCGACGCCCTGTTCGCCCGGCGGCAGCAGCAGGCAGCACGCCAGCAGGTCGGTGGCGCAGACCAGCAGGCCGCCGGCGGCGTGCACCTTTTCGGACAAGCCGGTGAGGTCGCGGACCTGGCCATCGCTGGCCGGGTTCTGCACCAGGACGCCGCAGACCTGCGCATCAGGAGTCAGCGCGTTGAAGGGCACCACCAGCACCGTGACGCCCAGCACGGCGGCGCGGGTGGTGACCACGGCGATGGTCTGGGGATGGACATCGTCCGCGACCAGCACCGTGCCCCGGCCGGGCGCAGCGGCGCGGCACAGGGTCATGGCTTCGGCGGCGGCGGTGGCCTCGTCCAGCAGGCTGGCGTTGGCCACGGGCAGGCCGGTCAGGTCGGCGACCATGGTCTGGAAGATCAGCAGGCCCTCAAGGCGGCCTTGGCTGATCTCGGCCTGGTAGGGCGTGTACTGGGTGTACCAGCCGGGATTCTCGAAAAGCGAACGGCGGATCACCGGCGGGGTGATGGTATCGTGATAGCCCAGGCCGAGGTAGCTGCGGAAGACCTGGTTCTGCTTGGAATAGGCGTGCAGGCGGGACATCGCCTGGGACTCGCTGAGCGCGGCCGGCACCGCCAGCGGCGTGGTGCTGCGGATCGCTGGCGGGACCACGGCGCCGATGAACGCTTCCAGGGTCGGATGGCCGACCGTGGCCAGCATCGTCGCGATGCCCTCATCGTCGGGTCCGATATGGCGATCGACGAAGCGATCGGGGTGGGGCAGGGTGGTGATGGGTGCGGTTGCTGGGATCATGATCCCCTCCTGGTCGGCCCGATGGGATGGCGCACCGATCCCGGGGCCGGGGGCGGGCGGCGCGTCATCCCTGTCGTTGCGCCTGAGAGCGTGACTCCGTCGGCGCCGGGCGCTGTTCGCGCACGGACTTTCCAGGGTGTCGTCAAGCAGAGGTCCTTTGGCCTGAGAGCGTAACTCCTTCGGCACCCCGGACCGGCTGATTCAGCGTGAAGCTGAGCGCCGTTGGGGCTTCTCCCCCTGCTGTCATCCGACGGGGCGGATCATGGGCGGCGGGACGGTAGTCAATGATGCGACGGTCGGCGGTTTGACCCCGCGACCCCGCGACGGCTGTCCTACCGCGTGGTCTTGCGCAGGACCGGAATCAGCTCCAGATCCAGGCTATCGATCTTGGCGGCGGGATCCCGCACCAGGGCGGTGATGGCCCGGCCGGCCCATTCGCCGAAGGCGGGCATGGGCTGGCGGATGGTGGATAACCCCGCCAGGTCCATCAAGGGCAGATCGTCGAAGCCCAGCACCTGCACCTCGTCGGGCACGCGCCGGCCGAGTTCGCGCAAGGCATCCAAGGCCCCCAGGGCCAGCACATCGTTGACCGTCACCAGGGCATCGAGGCGCGGATGGCCCTCCAGCAATTCCAAGGTCGCCTGCCGCCCAGCTTCACGCGTCACGAGCGGCGCTCGCGCCACCGGCGCACTGGCCCCGACCTGCGCGGCGAAGCCTTCTTCGCGCTGGCGGAAGGCATAGATGGTGGCGGGGCCGGTCAGCAGGGCGGGGCGGCGCGCGCCACGCTCCTGCACCAATTGCGCCCCCAGCCGTCCACCACCCAGGTTGTCAACACAGACGCGCGGTGGACCGGGCAAAGGGTAATCCATCACCACCACGGGAATGCGCAGTTTGGCCAACTGAGCCAGGCGCTCTGGGCCCAGACCCATGGAGCAGACCACCAGGCCTTCGGCCGAACGCTCCGCGCAAATGCGGTCCAGCAGACGCTGCTTGGCCTGACGGTCATGCACGTCCTGGATCAACAGGTCCATGTCCGCCGCCGCCACCGCCGCCGCCAAGGGCCGGGTGACCATGAAATAAAAACTGGTCGAGAAGAACGGCATCAGCACCGCCACCCGCGGCCGGTCCGGTCCACGGCGGGCCAGACGACGGGCGGCGCGATTGGGCCGCCACCCCAGATCGCCCATGGCGCTTTCCACCAGTTCCCGGGTCGCTGCCGAGACCCGGGGATTGCCATTCATCACCCGGCTGACCGTGGCGATCCCCACCCCCGCCCGCTTGGCGATGTCGTAGATGGTGGGGATGGACATGTCCCGGATGGTGGCCCACCCCGTGCCTGGGCAATCAGCGGCAGGATATGGCAGTGGGGGCATGGTGTGGCAGGGCTCTACCGTCCTCACCAGAGCCCATCCACCATACTCCCTGCTCAGCGCCGCACGCCCTTCCAGGCCCCGTCGAAGGTGATCAGGCCCAAAGGAACCTCAAGCCTGCCCTGTTTGTCCACCACCAGGGTCACCGACTCCAGCGCGGTACCGGTGGTGGTGTCCCAGTGCTGCCACTGCCAGCTGGTGCCCGCTGAGAATCCCTCGAGAGCCAGAGATCCAGCATCGCCGCTGCGGCGTCTGGTCAGATCCTGATCACCGCCCGTGACCACCGCATACAGACGAAGGTGGCGGTCGCTCGCCATGCCCAGGACATTCAGGTGTCGGTCGGCCGGCACCGTGGGACGCAACACCCGCCAGGTTTGACCACGGGGGTCTTCGCCTTTCAAATAAGCCGCCACCGGCTTGTAGGCATTCCAGCGCCCGGTGGCATCCATCCACAGCCACCACCACCATCCGGTATTGCCCGCATAGGGCATGACCGCTTGCAGCCAGACGCCAGTTCGCAGCTCGGCCTCCAGATTCGCGGAATTATTGAACTCCCAATGGCCGCCCCACTCGCCGATCAGGGTCGGGCGATGGTAGCGCGCCGGATCGAAGTCGTTGGTCAGATACCACCACATGGCCATGGGCACGCTGCGCCGACGATTGGTGAGATGGCCGCCGAGATGACCCAGGCCGTCCTGAAAGGCGGTGTAGGCGTTGCTGTAGTTGAAGCCCAGGCCCGGCACCGACCATACGCCCTGGCCTTCCCAGGGATGACTGAAATGCACCGATACCGGCCGCTGGAAATTGTCATTGGCCTTGAACCATTCCAGGCTGCGCTTGGTCCATGCCGCGGCGATAGGGGCCCCGGGCGCACTTTCGTCGCCTCCGGTGTCGGCTCGATACCCGCCGGTAAAATCCATCTCGCTGGTCAGCACCCAGGCGGCATTGGCGGTGCGCCAGCCCCACCGCGCCACGGTATAGCGCAGGCGCTTGACGTGCAGCTTCCAGACCTCGTCGCTGGTATACCACTGGTCGGGTCGATTGGGGTCGCAGGGGCCGCCATTGCGTTTGTTATAAGGGCTGTCCTGCCACTGCCGGTCGGCAAAATTGCCGGTCATGCCGTGATTCTGCAACTCGATCTGCAGGCGGATGCCATGGTGCTCAGCCAGCTCGAAGACCCGATCAAGTTGCGCCGCGTGGTGCTGATTGAACCAGGTCAGCCCGCCATAACCGTGCCACTGCCGATTCCATTCCAGACCGGCGAACCAGGGGCACATCCACAATCGAGCCCAGTTCGCGCCATTGGCCGCCAACTGCGGAAACCAGCGCTCATAGGCCCGGGTGCCCAGGCGCGCGAATTCCGTGGAGGTCCCCAGTGGCCGGAGCGGATCGTTGCGGTCGCCAGCAGGCCGACTGACTTGGCCGAAGGCCTCGGTCAGGACCTGTTGTTGACGTTCGTCCTCGGGACTGCGCAGGGTGGGTCCGATCGGGTAGAAGAAGTGGCCATCGGCGTCTTCCAGCCACTGCGGGTCCTGCTTGGCCGCACCGATCGGTGCCTGGCCATCGTCGGCCCCGGGGACCACCGTCACTGCGCGCCACGCGCCCTCCGTGGTCAGCCACTGATCCCGCCACAACAATTTCGCCCGCAGCCGATATCGCCAGGTGCCCGGCAATGTCGGGGTGAAGCGCAGGTGCCAGCCGCCCGGGCCGGTGACCCGGGGTACCTCGGCGCCATCCTGCCAATCGAGGGCCGTCGGCTCGGACCAGTAGCAGGGCCAGGTGCGCCGCAGGCCGCCCGGCCCTTCAATTTCAGCGACCACCTCGACCTGATCCGGGTCGAAGGGATTGCGCGCCGGCAATGACAGGTGGAAGTCCGCCATCAGCGGACGCCAGCGCGGCAGGGTCGTAGCCGCGGGCGCATCGTCGCTCAGGGCCAGAGTCGGGGCGATTGCCTCCAACGGCCACCCAAAACGGCGGAACTCGTCCAGACGTAGGCTGGCCGGCCCATCACCACCGGCATGGCGGAAGGCCATCAGACCGAAGGCGCGCACACGCCAGCGGATGGTATCGTTCCAGGGCCGGTCGTGGCCCACGGCGCGCCACGGCGCGCTGCCACGGAAATCGACGCTGCGAGTGGTCCAGGTGGACTGATCGATCACCCCCAGGGGCTGCTGGTACCATTGGTGCGCCGCATCCGTGACCCACGCGACCAGCACCGCCGCGCCGCCGCCAGCCAGCGACGCGTCAAAGCGCAGGGTGTCCAATTGGAACCAGTTCGTGTCCAGGGGGATCCACGCTCCGGTGCTGCGCACGGCGCTGCCCGGGGGGAAATCCAGGCCCAGGCCGGGGCCAATGCTGCCCTCGGGGATGATGCCGATGGTCGCACGGAGCGGCGCGGGGCCCGCATTCCATTCATTCGGGCCGGGCCCGAAGCTCTGCCAGGCTTGCGTGCGATCGCCATAGCCGAAGGACGTGAGGTCGGGATGAGAAGCCAGCAGCGGACGCTCATCCAGGTTGGCCACCTGGGTGGCCAAGGCCGCCATCACGGCCGTGAAACGCGCCTGATCAGCGACGCCCACCGGCGCCGCGACACCGATCCGCCAGGTGGTCAGCGCCGGACACGCCCGAGCCCGGGCAACCACGGCACGCACGTGGGTCGGCAACCAGCTCCAATCCTGGTCGCTGGCGAAGGCCGTGGCTGCTGCTGCGCCATGAAGCCAGGGCGCGAGGCCAACGCGGAAGCGCCCACCATCGGTGAACCAGCCCTCCGGCAACAGGTCGATGGTGGCCGGATCCGCTGCCAAGGCACGATCCAGCACCAGACCCGCTAGGTCACCAAGCAGGCCTTCACCCCGATAGCCAGTCCAGCCCTGGCGCCAGATCAAAGTCGGCGCCACGGCCGACGGCAGCGTCATGCTTGGTTGTCTGGTCCAGCCTGTCGCCGTCAGGGCCAGCGGCGTGCCGTTCCAAGGTGCGGTGCTCTCGGGCTCCAACACCGCCGCCGGCAAAGTCGTTAAGGCCGCGGTGGCGGTGACCGCCAGGGCCGGCAACGCCGCACCGCGCCAGGACCTGGCTCCATCACGCCACTGCGGGATGAGTCTGGCAACCTCCTCGCCGGGGCGCAGCCGCACCACCCAGCAGGGACCACCGACGGGGCGCCACCGGCCTTCCTGCAGTACACTCGGCTGATAGCGGAATGCGGGCAACGGACGCGGGCCACCGAGCAGATCAAGCTCGCCCACCTCGTTGGCCTCGCCCAGCAACTCCAGGCGCAGTTCGCGCCACGGACCATGCTGGACCAAGCCATCACTCACCAGCCGCTGACCACTGGGCAGTGGCACCTCACCGGTCACCGCTGCAATGGTCGCGGTGCAGACGCCCGCCCGCAGACCATGCACCCGCCAGCGCAGCTCCACGATGCCCGCCAGCGCATCCGGCCCCAAGGTGCCATCAAGCCCTGCCCAATAGCGTGCCGTCAATGGCACCCGGGTCTGGCCCAGACCGGCATCAAGGCTGCTAGCCACGGTGAAGAAACGGTGATCGGCGGTAATCAGGGCGACTTCGACCTGCGCCGTGCTTTCGCTGTCCAAACCCGTCAGTCGCCAATTCAGGCGCAGGGCCTGGGCCTGGGTCAGGGATCCC